>JBDTTM010000086.1:0-11895 GCA_039930605.1 Bacteroidota bacterium | reverse complement strand
TGCTTTTTGATTTCCACCTTTTCATCACCCCCGAATTTTTTTGCCGAAAGCGTACCTTTAATTGTAGTGGTTCCTGATGGATTTAATGCCTGCTGGTCGAGAATCTTGTAAATAAGTTCCTGCTTGCGGAATTCCTCGTAATCGGGAATGTTCATCAGGCGTGCAATTTCTTTAAGCTCACTAACGAGCTTGTCATTTAATTCAAGGATGTCGTACATGAAATACGGTTTACGGAATTTAGATTAAATAATAGGGGAGTTAAACTGGATCCTGTGTGTACAGGATGTTCATAAAGAACGGATTGTTATGTTGTTTGATACAAACGGGAAGTAGTGTTTCGGAAAATTTTCAGGCGTTCAAAAATCCTGAGTTGAAACAGACTGCAATAATACAGGTTTTCTTACGACAATCCAAAATCATTATTAATTTTTTCATCATGGTTATTAACCTCCAAACCGGGTGGCAGAAGGGTCGATCTCATCATTCAGGGAGGGGAGGCGCAATATTTACTTTTCCAAACTTTCACCTTACTTTCGCACCATGATTCAACGCATCCAGTCCTTATACCTCTTGCTCGCCACACTCGTTTCTGCGTGTTTGCTTTATATTCCATTGTTTGAATTGCCTGCAATTGCTGCTGATCAGGCCCCCAGGGCGTTTATGATTTCATCCAGCGCACTCCTGTTGATTTTAAATGCTGCAATCGGTATTTTGGCTTTTGTTGTTATTTTTCTTTTTAAAAACCGGTCGCTGCAACTGAAAGCATGCCGCCTTATCCTCATCCTTATTTTTATCTTGATTGGACTTTTGTTTTATACCTCCGATACACTTTCAAACGGCCTGGATCAAAAATTGATTTTTAAAATCGGTACCTACCTTCCTTTGCTGCAGGTTATTTTTATTTTTCTGGCGCACAGGGGAATCAAGAAGGATGATGCATTGGTCCGATCCGCCGACAGGCTTCGCTAAGCCAAAGAGCCACGCAAGCCAAGTTCAACTGCTTCCAGGTTCTCTATTTTATTTCCATTTATTTCAAAACGAAGTAAGGTTCTCATTTTATGAAACCCATGCTTGCCGGCAGCGCCGGGATTCATATAAAGCATATCGTGCTTTTTATCCTGCATTACTTTTAATATATGAGAATGGCCGCAAATAAAAAGTCCGGGGGAATGGGCTTCAATACTTTTTCTTGCCTGCGGATAATAATTTCCAGGCGATCCGCCGATATGTATCATAAGCACTTTCATATCCTCACACGTGAAAAATAATTCTTCCGGATAAACAGAGCGAATTTTTTGCCCGTCAATATTTCCATATACACCACGGAACTTTTTGAAGCCGCTGAGCGCAGTTGATATTCCTTCCCCGAAATCTCCGGCATGCCAGACTTCATCACAGTCTTTGAAAAGTTCAAAAATCCTGGGATCAATATAACCGTGTGTATCTGAAAAAAGGCCAATGCGCATTTCGAAATTAAAAGCTTAAAAAAACAATTTAATAATTCAGGGTTTATTCCTGGCTTTTTTTACGATAACTTATTTCATGACTATGCAATCCTTTGTCAACGAAAACACATCAATTGAAAAGGAAGTCTTTGGATGCGATGATTCAAAAAGATTTCATGCCAATCGGTGTCCAGTTTCCCTTAGCCGGCAGGAACGTATAAAGTTTGAAAGCAACAGATAACTCATAGGATGCCCCAACTTTATTTGCCAATGAAGAATTTGATTGGTCGTAGCTACCACAAAGCCGAATCCACCTGTTCTCAAGGCCGACAGATAGAATAAATCCATTGTCAATGCGCAACCCCGTACCGATGAGCAAATAATAGAATTTTCCTGTCACAGATGCAATGGTTTGAGTAAAGGATTTTTGTTGTAAAAAAATCAAATCAGGACTTATCGAAATCCTGCCATCGGTACTGCCAATTTGAAAATCCGCGCCTGCATTCACTATTAATTTCATTGGTAACCTACTTCCGGGAGCAGGCCTGATAAAGGATTCATCTGGCTGGTTTAAATGATCTGCAGCAAAACCGAAATAAATCTTTTTGGTATAAGCAACAATTCCAATTCCACAGTCATAAAAAGCTTTTGAAGATGGCGGCCGTTCGGTTGTTATTGGATATATAAATCCATAGCGTGGATCAATCAGGTCGCCAAACGTGAGTTTATCCCAGTCGATAGTACGTTTTACATACCCACCCGTAACTCCAACCCGTAATTTAAATTGATCGTTGATTTCAAAGTGAGCTGCATAAGAAAGGTTCAATCGACTTGTTTCCATGGTCATTTCGCCGGCATTATCATACATGAAATAAAAACCAAGTCCGCCATGCAGAATTCTTACCAGCTGGTGATAGGAGGCTGTAACAGTTTTAAAAGTACCGGTAAGTTTTGGCCACTGTATTCGTTCACTGACTGAAACTACAGGACTGATAAAACAACCTGTCAGCGCAGGATTGAGGTACATTGCATTGTTATGCGACTGAACAAAAATGGGATCCTGTGCAAAGCAATATTGAAAAAATAAAACAGGTATGAAGAAGATTTTTTTCATCGTTTGATGGCAAAAATTTAATGACGGCACCATTTAGTCAACGCCGGAATTAACTAAAATCTCCGCTCTGCAGTGGAAGAATCATCTTAAATTCTGCTCCGTTCCCTTCTTCCGATGCAACTTTCAAAATACCCCCATGAGCCCGGATGATGTCAAAACTCATCGACAAACCAAGCCCGGTGCCTTCTCCTGTTGGCTTCGTAGTAAAGAAAGGTAAATATATTTTTTCAACCAGGCCGGGGGGGATTCCAACACCATTGTCGATGACACTCACCTCAATTCCATCTGCAGTTTTCTTTGTTGTAAGTGTGATCGTTGGCTCGAAAGATCCGGTACTGTTTTTCCTTCTTTGCATCACCGAATAAAAAGCATTATTCATGAGATTCAAAAGCACCTTTCCGATATCCTGTGAAATGATATTGACCGGCCCGATGGTTGAATCATAATTGGTATGCAGGATTACATAAGCTGAAGTATCTTTTGCCTGCACACCATGATAGGAAATCCGAAGGTATTCTTCAGCCAGCTTATTTAAATCGGCGAAATCTCTTTTTCCATTATTGCTCCTGGAATGCTCAAGCATTCCCTTCACAATTTCTCCAGCACGTTTTCCGTGGTGACTTATTTTTTGAAGATTCTGAATTAAAAAATTCATGAGTTCATTTGCTTCTTCCTTGTCACTTTGAGGCAGGTTTTGTAACGGACCTCTTCCCAATTCTTCCACAAGTTCCACAGTAACGTCAGAAAAATTATTTACAAAATTCAATGGGTTTTGAATTTCATGTGCAATTCCCGCAGTCACCTGGCCCAGGTAGGCAAGTTTTTCTGAACGGACGAGTTGCTCCTGAGTTTTCTGCAATTCGTCATAAGCTTTCTTCAATTCAATATGACGAAGCCTGTGAATCTCAGCTTCCTTTTTCTCTGATTCAATACCATTGGCCAGTTCCAGGTTTTTTAAATTGGTACTGGCAGTAATATTTATCACTTCTTCCTTTTCTTTATGATAATCCTGGTAGCTGATTAACGCACTTTCAAAATCTCCTTTTTTCCTGTTCACGTTTGAAAGCGCTAAATGAATATCATAGATCTGGTATTTAATATTGTTTTCAATTGCTGTTTGCAGCGCCTGTTTGAGATAATCCCCGGCCCGTTCATACTCTTTGTATTCCACATATATTTTTGATACGCTCGCATACAACCTGCAAAGATTCGCGTGAAATGGAGTAACCTGCTGCTTTGCTATATTAATTGCTTTGAACAAATATCTTTCGGCATCTTCCAGTTTTCCATGCGTAAGATAAAATTCACCGAGATAATTCATTGAAACAAGCCATCCATTGGTTTCGCCAATCCTCTCACGAATGGTACAGCTCTCCAGTAAGTCTGCTTCTGCTTCATCAAATTGTTGAAGCTGTTGCCTGATTAACGACCTTCCTATTAAAGTTGCTGCTAAACCTGCAGGATCAGAAATCTGCCTGTGAATAGCAATACCCTTGTCATAATATTTGGAAGCCTCATCCCTGTTGCCGAACTTATCATAAATATATGCGATCTGCATAAGGCAGGCAGCTTCGCCTACAAGGTCCAAAAGTGATTGTCTGATCGAAAGACTTCCCTGGAAGGCTTCAACTCCTTGTTTATATTCTCCGATGCGGCTGTAAACAACAGCGATATTATAAAGTGAATGAGCCTTGCCTGCCTGGTCTTCAATGGATTCAAAAATGGCTGCTGCCCTTTCAAGCGTTTGGAAAGCAATGGCATATTCAGCTCTTGACATTTCGCCAAATCCCTTGTTAAGATACCCGCTTGCCATTCCTTTCGAATAATTCAAAGGTTCAGCAAGGGCAATAGCCTCTCTGCTTTTTACGGCAGAAAGTGCCGGGTCTGAATGCCTGATTTCATAAGCATTGCGATTAAGGTCGTCAATCCGGATAAACAGGCTTTCCGGGCCCTGGACCTGATCCGCAGATGGCGGGGAAAAATCTGTGGTGCTCAACTGTTAAATTGCGTCAGGTGATAATCTGCATGAGCATAGGTAAGATGACCCCATTCGTCTTTTGTCATCTTTCCAAAAACCGTGTGTTCTTTATGCAATTTATCAGTCGTGATTATTCGTTCTACAATAGCCTTGTATCTCTCTTTTTCTTTATACAAATCATCCGTCTTCAATCCCAGCTTTACAATATCAATTTCAGGAAAGGTTTGCAATTTGCCTTTTTCCCGTCCAGGGATTTTTTTATTTGTAATGAACATCCATTTGAATAATGAGCGGGTAATAAAATTACTCCGGTCGGGCATTGGTATCTCCCCAAACGTCATGCGGGCTGCTTCTGAAAGATGCCTCACCATTTGTGTAGCATTCAGTTTTCCCCACCTGCCTTGTGTTTCTGCGGAGAGTGAATCAATCCTTTGAAAAATATTTTCTTTTATTCCTGCTTCGTAAATACTGTGTTTCATAATAGGATATTTTTGTTTGTGTTATTTTCGTATTACTGAGAGTGGATTTCCAACCTGCTGGTTGCGCGAATATAGAAAAGTATTTCATCCCCCTAAAATCAATGATACCGCGGCTTTCAACAATTTTTTTTGACTACACCTCACTAAGCTTCATACTTTCTTTCATCCTGACCCCTCGATCTGTCATTTGCAGCGAACAACATTCAACCGTCAAATCATGCTCAAAGAAAAGTATGTAATCTCCTTTCACTGCCTCACTAAGGAATTTTGATTTTTCTTCAAGTGTAATCAGTGGGTTCATATCATAAGCCATTACGTATGGTACCGGAATATGACCCGCTGCAGGTATCAGGTCCGCACAGTAGACAACAGTTCGATTGTTATATTTGATTACAGGAAGCATCATCGCTTCTGTATGACCATAGACGAAGAAATTTTTAAACCCCGGAACCAATTCTTCTCCGTCCTTCAGAAATTTCAGCTTACCACTTTCCCGGATAGGCAAAATATTTTCCTTCAGGAAACTTGCTTTCTCTCTCGCATTCGGTTCTGTGGCAGATTTCCAATGTTGTTCATTGCTCCAGTACGTTGCATTCGGAAAGGCAAGCTGGTAGCCCGTTTTATCTTTGTTCCATTCAACGCTTCCACCGCAATGATCGAAATGCAGGTGCGTGAGAAAAACATCGGTGATATCAGCAGCTTTAAACCCTGCTCTATCCAGGGATTTGTTCAGGGAATCATCCCCGTTTAAAAAATAATGAGAGAAAAATTTTTCTCCTTGTTTGTCACCAAGTCCATTGTCAATCAGAATCAGCCGGTTTCCGGTTTCCACCAGCAGGCAACGCATTGCCCAGTTGCACATATTATTTGAATCTGCCGGGTTCAGCTTGTTCCAGATGGATTTCGGTACAACTCCAAACATGGCGCCCCCGTCCAGTTTAAAGTATCCTGTTTCTATCGAGTGTAATTTCATAGGCGGTGAATTGCATGGCAAAGAAAGCAATTCGCTGTTGAAAAGAAATCAATGGCATGAAGAAAAACTTTTTTCCCTCACCTAACTTTGCAACAGAAACTTACATGGAAAAAATTACCAAACGGATTCACTTCATTGCAATTGGCGGTGCTGCCATGCACAACCTCGCATTGGCGCTGTCAGAGAAAGGATTTGACATCAGCGGATCAGACGATGAAATCAATGAACCCTCACGTACACGCTTAAAAATTGCCGGATTGTTACCTCCTGAAATGGGTTGGTTCCCCGGAAAAATTACTATTGATCTGAATGCTGTTATACTTGGCATGCATGCGCGCGCTGACAACCCCGAACTTTTGCGTGCACAGGAACTCGGGATTAAAATATTTTCATACCCGGAATATCTCTACGAATTCTCCAAACATAAACTACGGGTAGTCATTGGCGGAAGTCATGGCAAAACCACCATCACTGCCATGATCCTGCATGTATTGAGGCAACAACAAATTGACTTTGATTACATGGTAGGAGCGAAGCTGGAAGGATTTGATACCATGGTACGACTCACCGATAAGGCGCCTCTGATTGTATTGGAAGGCGACGAATACCTTTCTTCCCCGATTGACAGGAGGCCCAAGTTTCATCTTTATCATGCTGATATCGCTTTGCTGAGCGGCATTGCATGGGATCATATCAATGTGTTTCCAACTTATGCTGAATACGTCAGGCAATTCCAGATTTATGTAGACCAGATACCGCCATCAGGAACAATCATTTATTGTGCAAATGATAACGAAGTGGTAAAGGTCATTGAAAACACTTCAAGCTATTGCAAAAAACTGCCTTATTCAGTTCCGGAACATCGCATCGAAAACGGGGTGAGTTACCTCAAGAATGCTACCGGTTCAGACAATACACCGTTACAGGTTTTCGGCGATCATAACCTGATGAACCTCCAGGGAGCCAAAGAAGTATGCACTTTACTTGGAGTCAGTGATGAACAATTTAACACTGCCATTTCATCCTTTAAAGGTGCTGCTCGAAGACTGGAAAAACTGGGCTCCAATGACACCCTGGTCGTCTTCAAAGACTTTGCACACTCACCATCCAAACTGAAGGCAACAATAGATGCAGTGAAAAATCAATTTGATAAAAAGCGCCTGACTGCGTGTATGGAGCTGCATACTTTTTCAAGTCTTACCGAAAACTTCCTGGCTGAATACAAAGGGACAATGGAGAATGCGGATGAAGCGATTGTTTATTTCAATCCTCAAACTCTCGCGCATAAAAAGCTGAAGCCGGTATTACCTGAACAGGTGAAGAATTCTTTCAACAGGAATGACCTTGTGGTTTTTACAGACTCAAAAAGACTAAGGACTTATCTGGCAGAAAAAAAATACGGGAATGATGTGCTGCTCATGATGAGTTCAGGCACCTATGACGGCATCGATCTTGAAAAGTTTGCCGGTGAATTGCTGAATAAAAACAAAGTAACCGCGTAAGTTGGTTTTTCCTATTTTGCGTCCATAGAAAAGAATATGATAAAATATTTTTCCTTGATGGCTTGCTTCGGAATAATCTCAGCACATACCTTTTCGCAAGGTGTGGTAGTGAATTCAAACCCCACCATGAACGACCGGTTTTCAAAAAAGACTGGCAGCATGCGGCTTTCGTCCACCATTGTGAAAATCGGAAAGATCCGAAACAACGAAACAAAATCGGACACACTGAAAATTTTTAATGACGGTGCGAGAGATCTCAGCATCTCGCCCGGAAAAGTGCCGGCGCATTTGCAGATTACTGTTGGCACGCCAACACTTGCACCCAAAGCCGAAAGCTGGATTGCAATCGTTTATGATGGCGCAAAAAGGAATGATTTTGGTTTTGTAATTGATCGATTTGAGTTAATTACCAATGACACCATTCAGCCGAAGAAACTGATTAGTGTATCAGCGAACATCCTGGAATTTTTTGCTCCTATGACCGGGGATGATTCAGCCAATATTCAGAAAGCGAAGTGGATTGAAACAACTTATGATTATGGACGGATCAAACAAGGAAGCAAGATCACCCATAATTTTTCATTGACGAATACGGGCAAACGTGATTTGTATGTCAGGAAAACAAAATCCAGTTGCGGATGCCTGAAGACAAGTGCTACAACAGATACGATCGCCTCCGGTGCCACAGGATATATCACCATAGAATTTGATTCCTACAACAAGGAGGGCAAGGACTCCCGGAAGATGAGCGTTTTTCTGAATGATCCAGAAAAGCCGGAAGTGGTGCTTGAATTAAAAGGCGAAATAGAAAAATAGTTTTTATTGCCGACCTTTGCGGGAAACAATTGAAGATGTATTCTAATTCACAAAATCTTCCCTCACATTCCCGGATCTGGATTTACCAATGCAGCACGGAACTTACTTCTGAAGTGGAAAACTTGATAGGGGATGAAACGAAATTTTTCCTGGAAAGCTGGACAGCCCACGACAAGGCGTTGCAGGCGGGTTTTGAAATCCGGTACCACCGTTTTCTGATTCTGATGATTGATGAAAAAGTCGCCGGCGCAAGCGGTTGTTCGATTGATAAATCAGTTCATTTCATCCAGTCTCTTGAGAAGAAATTCGGACTTTCCCTGATGGACAGAATGCAATTTGCTTACAAGTTGAATGAGAAAGTAGAAACTGTCTCCAGGAATGAATTTGAGAAACTTTTTGAAGAAGGTATCCTGAACCAGGAGTCAATAGTATTCAACAATCTCCTTCACACGAAACAGGAATTAGATAGTGCCTGGGAAATCCCTGTAAGAGATAGCTGGCACAGGCAAATGATCGGAGCCTGAATTATATTCAATTATAAAATAAGAAAGGCTGCATCCGGAGATGCAGCCTTTCTTTATGATGTGATTTTTAAATATTAGTTCTTCACAACTTTAATTGTCTTTACTTCATTGAGGTATTGAACCCTCAACATATAAATGCCAACAGGAAGATTAGAGATGTTGATGCTTGATTTATATCCGATCGCTGACTTCTCAGTCGCCGAATAAACTTTATTTCCCAATACATCACTCATTTCAATCTTCACATTTTCATTTTTGATATTGCTTATCGCAACATTCACGAAGTCGAGTGTAGGGTTCGGGAAAACAGAGAATTCAGTAGCGAAATGATTCACACGGGCAATCAGACATTGTACAAACGTAACATTGATGAGGTCAGAATTCTGACATCCATTTGCATCAGTAACCACAACACCATAAGCTCCTGCAGCTCCTACATCCAGCGTTTGATTCATGCTGTTATCACTCCAAAGGTAAGACGTCATACCTGCACCGGCATCTAGCGTTACCACAGTTCCAATACAAGCAGCAGAATCAGGTCCCAAATCAACAGAAGGAGCAGGGTTGATAAAGCCGATCGTTACATTTACGATTACTGAACAGCCAAGATAATCTGTTACTGTAACTACATAAACACCCGGCGCAAGACCGATTGCAGTTGCAGCTGAATCTCCAATCGGACTCCAGCCATAAGTATAAGGAGCTTGTCCGCCTGAAGCAGTTACAGTTGCAGAACCATCATCGCCACCTTCGCATGTTGCATCTGTCTGTGAGGATACCACTGCAGATACACCGGTAGAGGAGACCTGGGCAGAAGCATTGGCAATACAGCCATTTGCATCCATTACGTCAACAGTGTAAGTACCGGTTCCGATGTTGCTGATAGTAGAAGTTGTTCCGCCATTTGACCATGAATAAGAATAACCACCTGCACCGCCACTGGCAACAACCGTAGCTGAACCATTGGTAAGCAAACAGGAAGCCGGAGCAGTAGAAGTAGAGAGTACGATAGCCGTTGCTTCAGCGATGGTAACATTTACTGTTGTAGAACATTGGTTGTCATCAGTAATAACGATGCTGTAATTACCACCGCCTAAAGCTGATGCAGAAGCCCCTGTACTTACATTTGGAGTCCAGGCATAACTATAAACACCAGAACCACCACTTGCAGAAAGGGAAATGCTTCCGTCAGCAGCGTTGTTGCATGTAACATCAGAATGAACCTCTGTAGCAGCAACTGCTGTTGGCTCAGAAATGACAATCACAACCTGCGTTGAGCATGCACCATTGGAAATATTTACTGTGTATGTATCAGCAGCCAGACCTGAAGCGCTTGAAGTTGTACTTACATTCGGAGTCCATGTATAAATTTCAGTTCCGTTTCCGCCGGTTAAGTTAACCGTTGCAGTCCCGTCATTTGCACCATTACATGATACATCAGTATGTGTTTCTGTCGCCTGTATTGAACCACCGCCATTGATTGTAACGTTTGCAGTTGACTGGCAGAGATTCGCATCCTGTACGGTCACTAAATAAGTTCCGGAACCTGCCGTAACTGAACTGGTAATAGAAGGAGGAACTGTGTTTGTATAATAAGAATATCCTGGTGTTCCGCCGGAAGCAGTAATGTCAAAACTTCCTAACGTACCACAGCTTGCATCTACGATATTTGAAATGTTCGTTACCACAGGTGTAGGTTCTGTAATGGTAACTGATTGAGTTGCCTGGCAGCCATTCGGATCAGTGATTTGAACAGTAATAGGTCCTGCGCCGAGGTTGGTAGCCATTTGGGTGGTTTGTCCGTCTGACCATAAATAATCAAAAGGACCGGCACTACCACCTGTTACTGTAGCAACAGCAGAACCATTTGCATCACCATTACACAATACAGGTATGGTTGCAAAGGTTGCAGTTAAGCCGCCACCAACAGTGATGTTAAATGAATAAATCTGAACTCCATTACTAGGACAGTTGTTGTCACGTATGGTGATGAAGAAGGTATAAGGCGCTGTACGTGCATCTGCAGCAGTTGTAGTCCAGCAGAAATGTCCGGTTGGGAATTGAACTCCTGTTGTGCTCCATGTTGCATTTGGAATACCTACACCATTGTATGTCATAGTGAGTGTATCGCCAGCATCAGGATCAGAAGACGGAACGTCAAAGCAAATTGTAGCGCCGGCACAGCTTGCGATGGTAAAGTTTCCTGTGTTGTCAATACCACCAACTGACGGAGCAGTATTGGAACAGGCAACAGTATAAATCTGGATATCGCGCATTACGCTTCCGATCAAATCACCGTTCCTGTATTCATAGATGAGAACCACCATTACACCTACTTCAATACTTGTAGGGAACATGGAAACATCACCTGTAACAGGATCGATTGCTACTGAAGGACTGGAAGAAATCGGGTTCAAAACTGAATAGCCCGGGTTATAAGCGCAGTTTGTATTCGCATCAGTACGGGGAGCGATAAATGAATAAACAAGTGAATCACCTTCCTGGTCAATTGCACCATTGTTAAAAGCAAAGTTGGCACCGGTACAAACAAACAAAATCGGATCGATTGCAAACTGCGGTGAACTGTTATCAGTAACACTGTTATTCAAACGTGCTTCGATGTAAACACCTAATCCGGCAGCTCCGTTCAAAGTGGTGATCGCTGCATTGCGGCAACAATCAGTAACCCATATCCGCCAATCAGGACACTGACCAGGTAAAGCAATTGTCACTTCGTAATCATGACGTTGAATTCCTGGCGCCTGTCCGTTGTTACAGGTAGTTTGTGAAGTAGAACATGGGTATGTGATCTCGACACCAACTCCGATCTCCGGGGCATTAAACTGCTGCATGGCAATACCACATGCATTGGACTCAATATAAACGATAACGCTTGTTGGTGCAGGAATACCGAAACAATCCCGGTAGTACGTGAAGTGTACCAGGTATTGATTTCCCTGTAAATGCGTATAAGTGAGGTTACCGCCGGCACCATGGCTGGCAGAAGAACGTTCAACACCCATCACCAGTGTAAATGCGGCAATGAGAAACAGTTTTAAAAAGT
>JBDTTM010000085.1:0-11910 GCA_039930605.1 Bacteroidota bacterium | reverse complement strand
TAACTTCGCGACCTTTAATTGTGGAAAAATTTTACTTAAATTTCTGTCAGCTGACGAATCAACCAATTAACTTAGTCAACCAATTAACCTGCATGCTCTTTCCCTACTATCAGGATATACACACCGAAGCGGGTTGCGATGAAGCAGGCCGTGGATGCCTTGCAGGGCCGGTGTTTGCAGCGGCAGTTATTCTTCCGAAAGATTTTCAACACCCTGTTCTGAATGACTCCAAACAACTTACACACCTTCAGCGCGAAGAACTCCGGCCACTTATACAGGAAAAAGCAATTGCATGGGCTGTCGCAAAAGTGGATCATACTGAGATTGACGAGATCAACATATTGAACGCTTCTTTTCTAGCTATGCACAAGGCCATCACGAAGCTTTCCGTGAAACCACAACTCCTTATTATTGATGGCAACCGTTTTAATAAGTACAAAAAAATTCCGCATCAGTGTATCATTGAAGGTGACGGAAAATATTTCAGCATAGCTGCCGCTTCTGTCCTTGCGAAAACATACCGTGATGATTTTATGTTGCGGCTGCATAAAAAATTTCCGCATTACAGTTGGAATACTAACAAGGGTTATGGAACCCGTGCACACAGGAATGCAATTGAATTATTCGGTGTGAATGAATTTCACAGGAAGAGCTTCCGCCTGTTACCTGATCAACTGGAAATTGAATTTGAAGGATAGCCGGTACTTCTATCGAAAATTATTTTTCCGAATTCCTCAATATGCTTTTTCATAGCCACATTATCGATGGAATTGAAATTAATCAAATCAAAAAAATATGGCTGCGTAGTACGTTCATTGAGATCAGCACTGAGATCCGTAGTTATCCCGAATGTAACCATTGTCCCGAATAAAGCAATATCTATATCACTCCCTTTTTTATAATTACCGATCACCCTGCTTCCAAAAATGATTGCCTTTTCAATTTCATGTCGCGATGAAATTCCATCAATAATAACTGTCATTGCCGAGTCGGGTAATCCAAACTGATTCATGCTATTTTACTTAATGAATCATAGACGTCTTTTATTGCACTAAAGTATTTTTCACGAATCAATTTGATTGCAGCGGCGGCATTCTCTTCATTATATGTATGACTCATCAGGTTTCGCTTGTCAAGCATATCAAGCCATGTTTCTCCATTTTCAATCAGTTGAGCACGAAATGCTTCTTTAATAATATCCCTTGAATAACTGATTACCACATCCTTTGATTCAAGAAAATCCTTTAATGTTTTCCATGCTATTTCGAAGGTAAACTCAAAAGCCTGCACGATACCCGCAGTTTCAAGCTTCGAAGGAGAAGGAGTTGCCATTCACTCCTCAAGGAATAGAAACGCCTTTTCTAAATTCTGAAATCGTTGTTTCCAACGAATGTCTTTTTCCCCATTCATCAAATTCCAGTATATGTAAAAGGTGTAATCACCATCAATTCCTTTTTCACTGCTTCTTTTACGTCAAGGGATGAAATGAATGATTGAATTTTTTCCTTCGTAATTTTCTCATTCGTCCGCGTCAGTTCTTTCAGCTTTTCATAGGGATTCGGATAATTTTCCCTGCGTAAAATGGTTTGGATTGCTTCTGCAACTACAGCCCAGTTATTTTCGAGGTCGGCATCGATGGCTGCACGGTTTACTTTGATTTTCTTCAATCCTTTCAAAAGCGATTTCATTGCAATCAATGTATGTGCAAACGGCACCCCTACATTCCTAAGTACAGTCGAATCAGTGAGGTCACGCTGTAAACGGGAGATCGGAAGTTTGGCAGAAAGGTGTTCGAACAACGCATTCGCCATACCAAGATTTCCCTCTGAGTTTTCAAAATCAATCGGGTTCACTTTGTGCGGCATAGCCGACGAGCCAATTTCTCCTTCCTTGATTTCCTGTTTGAAATAATCCATGGAGATATAGGTCCAGATGTCGCGGTTGAAATCAATAAGGATATTATTGATCCGTTTCATTGCATCAAAAAGTGCGCACAGGTTGTCGTAATGTTCTATTTGTGTCGTTGCCTGCTGACGAACCAGACCCAATTTATTTTTCACAAAGTCGTTGGCAAATTTCTTCCAATCAATAACAGGGTAGGCAACATAATGTGCATTGAAATTTCCACTCGCTCCACCAAATTTTCCTGTGAAAGGAATTTGTTTCAGTAAGTTAACCTGGTTGGTGAGCCGCTCTATAAACACATTCATTTCCTTCCCAAGCCGGGTTGGGGAAGCTGGTTGCCCATGCGTACGGGAAAGCATGGCAATATCTTTCCATTCATCCGAAACCAACCTGATCGCTGCAATGACTTCCTCAAATTTCGGCAGGTAGATTTCCTCAACACTTTTTTTAATTGCCAGTGGAAAAGCCGTGTTGTTAATATCCTGTGATGTTAAACCAAAATGAACAAATTCCTTCAAAATATCCATTCCTGCTTGCTCAATCTTCTTTTTCAGGAAATATTCAACCGCTTTTACATCATGGTTAGTAGTTTTTTCAGTCTCTTTAATTTCATTGGCAAATTCAGTTGAAAAATTGAGATAAATTTTCCGCAGTGACTCAAACTTTGTCGCATCTGCCTTGTTAAGTTCAGCAAGTGGAATTTCGCACAGCGCAATGAAGTATTCCACCTCCACAAGAAGACGGTATTTTATCAGGGATGATTCTGAAAAATAGGCGGAAAGTTCCTTAGCCTGGTTCCAATACCTGCCGTCAACCGGGGAAATTGCACTGAGTGAATTTAATTCCATGTTAAAAAGAGCCGCGAAGATAACTTCTGAATGCATACAATAAAAAGATTTAGCAATCGTCTTTACGTGCATTAATTGAAAATCTCTGCCTGGATAAGTCAGGAAATATTTTATTCCATGCAAAGTTTCAATAGTTTTGCCGCCCCGTTTATCCAACCATATAAACAAAGCCGATTCCATACTTCAAGAGCCAAACACAACATTTATGAAAAAGATAATTTTCGCTGCCTGCCTCTTCTCCTCCACCACTTTTTTTGCAGGGGCACAATCCACTGGAAATTCGTCATCACTCACGCTTCAACAGGCAATTGACTACGCCATTCAGCATCAAAGTGCCTACCTTACTGCCGTCCTCGATGAACAGATTTCGGTAGCGCATGTAAAAGAAATAGTAGGTATCGGACTTCCGCAGGTAAGCGGAAGTTTTGATGTAAAGGATTTTGTAGAGATCCCTACTTCATTTATCCCGGCAGAATTTTTTGGTGGCGAAAGCGGAAAGTTTATCCCGGTAAAATTCGGAACCCGATACCAGGCCGCAGCCGGTATTTCAGCTTCGCAACTTGTTTTTGATCCTACATACCTGATAGGGATAAAAGCAACCAAGGGGCTCCGGGAACTGGCAAGCAAAACTACACAACGCACAAAAATTGAAACTACTGTTTCAGTAAGCAAAGCTTATTACAATGTGCTGGTCAGCCGCGAAAGGATGCAACTCCTGGATGCGAATGTAATCAGGGTTAAAAAACTGAACGATGATACGAAGGCATTGTACGACAATGGTTTTATCGAAAAAATTGACCTCGACAGGATCACTCTCGCCTATAATAACATTGTTACGGAGCGAGAAAATGTTGCCCGCCTCCTCGTCCTCGGCGAATACCTGTTGAAATACCAGATCGGAATGGACATCTATTCCAGCGTCACACTTGCCGATTCTCTGAATGATGAGCAGGTGAGAACCATTACTGTAAGTGCCGAGAAACCTGACGTTACAAAACGCATCGAATATTCATTGATGCAAACAAATAAAGATCTGCAAGGCCTAAACCTGAAGCGTTACAAAGCAGGCTATATTCCAAGCCTTTTTGCCTACGGAACAGTAAGCGCCAATGCTTCCCGGTCGAAGTTTGATATTTTCGATACCAGCAAACGTTGGTACCCGATCGGCATTATCGGCGGCACTTTGCAATGGAATCTTTTTGATGGATTACAGCGCGAAAGAAAAATCAAACAGGCAAATCTTGAAGTTAAGAAAGCTGAACTTGGATTACAAAATACAGCGAATGCACTGGCGATGGAAGCGGAAAGCGGAAGAACCAATCTTCAGAATGCACTTGCCTCACTCAACTCACAGAAAAAAAACCTGGAACTCGCCACTGATGTAGTCCGCGTTTCTAAATTAAAATATGACCAGGGTGTCGGTTCAAACCTCGAAGTAATCAATGCAGAAACTTCGTTGAAAGAAGCAATGACAAATTATTACAGCGCGATGTATGATGCATTGGTCGCAAAGGTTGACCTTGACAAAGCCATGGGAACTATAAAATAATAAGAGAAAAATAAATCAGCTATCATCCACAACACAAATGAAAAAAATTATCGCATTCGCTCTTGTCGCTGCCGTAGTCGTTTCCTGCAGCAAATCCGGTTCGACAGACAAAAAATCAGAACTTGAAAACCTGAAAAAGCAACAGGCAGAACTGAGAGAAAAAATCACAAAACTCGAAGCAGAAGTTGCACTTACTGATTCTTCAAAAGAAAGTAAAGGGAAAATGGTTGCAATAACCAGTATGCAACCGATTCCATTTATGCACTATATAGAAGTGCAGGCAAGAGTAGAAGGAGATGAAGATGTGAATCTAAGCCCGGAGATGCCAGGTACTATTACCGCAGTGCTGGTAAAAGCTGGTGATCATGTTTCTGCCGGACAGGTACTCGCTACGATGGACGCCAAAGCCATCAGCCAGCAATTGGATGCCATGAAGTCACAGGTTGATATGGCAGCGACAATGTATAGCCGCCAGAAAAATTTATGGGACCAGAAAATTGGAAGTGAAGTGCAATATATCCAGGCACAGACACAGAAAGAATCAATGGAAAAGCAATATGCCGCTTTGCAGGAACAGTGGAATATGTCCAGGATCAAATCACCGATCAATGGCACCGTTGACGAAGTTTCAATCAAGGTCGGATCTTCGGCAGCACCCGGATATACAGCGGTTCGTGTTGTGAACCTGACAAACCTGAAAGTGAAAGGTGAAATTGCAGAGTCATTTATCAGTAAAGTAAAAAATGGAAATGATGTGGTGTTGTCTTTTCCAGATGATAACAAAGAGGTGAAAACAAAACTCAGCTATGCAGGCCAGGCCATCAATAAATTAAACAGGACATTCAATGTTGAGGTGCGCCTCACTCCGAAAGACGGAAACTTCCATCCCAATCAGGTTTGTATTTTGAAGATTGCTGACTATACTTCTAATAATGCAATGGTAGTTCCTGTTGGCGCTGTACAGAAATCTTCTGATGGTGAATTTGTATATGTTACTTCAACTGAGAACGGACAAACTATTGCCAAAAGAAAAACGGTGGAAGCAGGGATTACTTATAACGGCATGACTGAAATCAAAGGCGGACTCTCAGCCGGCGACCAGGTTATTACGTTGGGATATCAAAATGTAATTGAAGGGGATCCGGTAAAGCTTTGAACAGCCGAAGCGGGCTACTGGCTTCTAGCTGCTGGCTTCTTGCCAATTTGAGTCCATTTAAAATAAATTCTCATTGTTGGAATTTTATAAGATAAGAAATGAGTTATAGAAATTTGGAAATATGGCAATTGTCTAAGGAATTAGTGATTGATATTCACAAGATGACATTGACCGCACTACCAAAATTCGAAATTTACGAAGAAGGAAGCCAGATCCGGAGATCAATGAAGTCGGTTAAGTCAAATATTGTAGAAGGTTATGGAAGAAAAAAATATCAACCCGACTATGCGAAACACATAGTTTATGCATTGGGGTCAAATGACGAAACCATTGATCATTTAGAAACATTATACGAAACAGGATCATTGGAAGACCAAGAACTCTATCACAACTTATCAGAACGATTACAAACACTTGGAAAAAAAATCAACTTATTCCTCCAATCAATCGAACTAGGAATACAAAGTAAAAAATCATTGGCGAGTGGCAAGAAGCCAGAAGCTAGCAGCAAGAAACAACCAACCAGTAATTCAGAACCAATGTCGCGTAATTAATTACCGGCAAGGATGGAATAAACATAACACAACATATGAAAGATAGTAACAAAGAATTTAAACTCTCCAGTTGGGCAGTTGAAAACCGTACTGCAATATTTATCCTGACGGGCCTGCTCTCACTAATGGGAATCAGTTCTTACAACAGTTTACCTAAAGAAAGTTTTCCTGATATCTCTCTTCCGAACATTTATGTAAGTGTCGTTTACCCGGGAACTTCTCCGAAGGACATGGAGAACCTCGTGGTGAGGCCTATTGAAAAGGAATGCAAGAGCATAGCAGGCGTAAAAAAAGTGAAGAGTGCTTCACTCCAGGATTATTGCAACGTTGCTGTTGAGTTCAATAGTGATGTAAATACTGAAACCGCAAAACAGAAAGTGAAGGACGCTGTGGATCGCGCGAAGAGTGACCTTCCGCAGGATTTACCAAATGACCCGCAGATCATTGAAGTAAATTTTGCTGACTTGCCTATCATGTATGTAAACATTTCCGGCAACTATGACTTGGCGAGACTTAAAAAATACGCTGATGATACCAAGGACCGCCTCGAAGAAATGAAGGAAGTGAAACAGGTAGATATCATCGGAGCCCTGGAACGCGAAATTCAAATTAACGTAGACATGCTGAAGCTGCAAAGTGCACGTATTTCCATGTACGATATCTACAATGCAGTAAGCAGTGAGAACAGGACGATACCCGGCGGAACTGTGAAGATGGATGCTGAGCGCAGAAGTATCAGCGTGAATGGTGAATTCAAAAACCCGGAACAGATTGGTGACATTGTGGTGAATTCAATTGACGGAAAAGCTGTTTACCTGAAAGATATTGCTGAAGTCAAAGATGCTTTTAAAGAACAGGAATCCTATGCACGCCTGGATCATAAAAATGTAATTACCCTCAGCGTTGTAAAGCGCAAAGGGGAAAACCTGATCGAGGCGTCAGATAAAATTGTGGCGCTGGTAAATGACCTCAAAGCAAATTCATGGCCCAGCGATCTCGTGGTAACCCTCACCGGCGATCAGAGTGAACAGACCAGGAGCGTTTTGCATGACCTTATCAACACCATCATCATCGGATTCATTTTGGTGTTTTTGATTCTCATGTTCTTCATGGGAACAACAAATGCATTCTTTGTGGCGCTCAGTGTACCGCTGAGTATGGCACTCACATTTATTTTCCTTCCTAGCATCGGATCATTGATAGGCGTCAACATGACACTCAATATGATCGTGCTCTTTGGAATATTGATGGCATTGGGTATTGTGGTGGATGATGCCATTGTGGTAATTGAAAATACACACCGCATTTTTGCAAATGGAAAAGTTCCGATATTGAAAGCAGCGAAGATGGCTGCCGGCGAGGTATTCCTTCCGGTATTGTCTGGCACGTTAACTACACTCGCTCCGTTTGTACCATTATTATTCTGGAAAGGCGTAATTGGAAAATTCATGTTCTTCCTGCCCGTCACGCTCATCATCACACTTACGGCTTCATTGATCGTTGCGTATCTCATCAACCCGGTATTTGCAGTAACGTATATGAAACCGCACGATGAAAAAGATTACAACCCGAGAAGGAATCTAAAAATCTCCGTTATTATTTTCGCTGTCGTTATTCTTTTAAGTTACATCACAGGCAATCCGGGATTTGGAAATTTTGCAGTGTTGATGCTGTTGCTCAACCTGCTCAATCGTTTCTGGTTGCATAAAGTGTTGGTTGGATTTCAGCAAAGAACATGGCCGCGAGTCCAGAACAGCTACAGGAAAATGCTGGTGTGGTGTCTGAACCGCCCATATAAAATGCTGTTCACCACGATCGCAATTTTTATCATCTCACTGGTCATGTTGATCATGCGAAATGGCGGTATTGCCTTCTTCCCGGTCGCTGACCCGAACTTTGTTTTTGTGTATACATCATTACCGGTTGGAACCGACCAGGCATATACAGATTCAATTACAAAAATTGTAGAGGATAAAGTTTACAAAGCCATTGATTGGCCGAACCCGATTGTAAAATCAGTGATCGCCAATGTGACTGTCAGCGTTACTGATCCGCAGGACGAAGACCAGGGAAGCTATCCTAACAAGAGTAAGGTAGCAGTGGCATTTGTGGAATATGCAAAACGGAATGGTAAATCGACAGCAGCTTACCTTGATAAAATTCGTGCTGCCGTAAAAGGAATTCCGGGCGCTGAAATTACGGTTGCACAGGAACAAGGCGGGCCTCCTGTTGGTAAGCCGGTAAACATTGAGATTGCGGGCGATAATTACGAAGACCTGGTTGTTACAAGTAAAGCTCTGAAACGCCATCTTGATTCTTTACATGTTGAAGGAGTTGAAGAACTGCGGAGCGACTTGCAGGACAGGAAACCCTCCATCACTTTCAGTATTGATCGTGAACGTGCCAACCGTGAAGGAATAAGCACCACGCAGATCGGAAGAGAAATTCAGAGTGCTGTATTGGGATGGGAAGTTTCGAAGTACCGTGACCTCGACGATGATTATAAAATTCAGCTCCGTTATAAAGAGTCCCAGCGTAACAATGTTGATCTCCTGAGCAACCTGCACATTCTTTATAGGGACATGGCAATGAACGGAATGGTGCGCGATGTTCCGATGTCGGCATTCGTGAAACTAAAATATGAAGACACCTATGGTATCATTAAGCGGAAGAATCAAAAACGAGTTGTTACCATTTCCTCTAACGTGCTTGGTGGATATAATGAGCAGGCAGTTGTAAGCGAAGTACAAAAAGCTGCAGCAGACTTTATTCCGGCCAACGGAGTCACGGTCAAATTTACCGGTTCACAGGAAGAGCAGGCTGAGACCGGAGCATTCCTCGGTTGGGCAATGATGGCCAGTATCATGCTCATCATTCTTATCCTCGTATTGCAATTTAATTCGGTGAGCAAACCGCTGATCATCCTGGCAGAAATTTTATTCTCCATCATCGGTGTGTTTGTAGGCTTCTCAATATTTAAAATGGAATTCAGCATTGTAATGAGCGGAGTGGGAATTATCGCACTTGCAGGAATTGTGGTTCGAAACGGAATCCTGCTCGTTGAATTCACTGACTTGCTCCGTTCACAAGGCGTTCCAGTCTTCGATTCTATTGTTGAAGCCGGAAGAACACGTATGACTCCGGTTATTCTCACTGCTTGCGCAACGATGCTTGGCATGCTTCCTCTTGCGATAGGATTAAATATTGACTTCGGCGAATTGCTCACTCACGGCAATCCACACATTTATTTTGGTGGCGACAGTACAGCATTCTGGGGACCATTGAGCTGGACGATGATCTTCGGACTTGGCTTCGCAACATTCCTCACACTCATCATGGTTCCTGTTATGTATTTAATCAGCGAACGGATTAAAAACCGCGTGCTCAAATGGAGAGGGAAGCCGGTTGATATTGGCGTGAATGCAAAACCCGTGGCAGAATTGGTATCGGCGAATGTTTAAAGAATAATATACTTTTAATAGAAGGGTAACTGTAAAGTTGCCCTTTTTTATTGCCTATACCAAGTTGGAAAATATTGAGCGTGAATAAAATTGCGTTCCTTTAAAATCACTTCTTCATAAATTTCCCAACACGTTCACCATATTCACTTTTCACCTTCACAAAATAGATTCCCGGATTGAGTTGTGAAACATCGATTGTTGTGACTTTAAAGTTTGCATTATGAAATTCATAGTTTACAACGCCCTGACCGACGACATCAAATATTTCAACAAACTGCAAATTAAGATTCAGACTTTCTATCTTTAATTGATTCATCACAGGGTTGGGCGAAAGAAAAATTGCGTCTTGCCAGTTTGCTTCAGTGATACCAACAGAAGTGCTGTTATGAACCGAATTTGAAATTGTTCCATTGTATTGTGTGAATGAAGTTACATCTTCAGTTCCACCATTGCTGTTATAAAGGAAATAAGATGGTGTACATGCAGCATGCGCCACCTCAATAAAATATAGCGAATCTCCTGCAGGAGGAGTCAGGTCAGTGTAACTGTTTGTTCCGAATGGCACCGAGCCGATGATGCTGGCCGATATGCCATTGCCCCGCCAAATATTGTAAGTGGGATATGTGAATCCTTCATAGCTGCTCCAGTTTAAATTGATTGCAGGTGGCAAGCCGGGGCTAATGCTGAGATGAATTGTCTTATGCCCGGCAACAGCATTGGGTGGTTCGTAGTAAGTATGCCACAATGCAGAGACCCTGTATCGTTCCGCCTGCACAGCCGGGTTGGATGCATTATCTAAAAATATGCTCAACTGGTTATGCGGTATACTTCCAATGAGATTGTAAATTCCCGCTGCTGCTGATTCTTTATATACCTGGTATGAATCAACAAAAGTTGTGTCAAAATTCTCTTCCCAAACTACGAGATTTTTCTGTGTGGCTGAATCAACGGTAACAACACACGTAGGAACAGTTGGCGTACATGGTGTATATAATTTACGCGTAACACCTCCGATGTTCGTATAGGTTGCGTTTGTTACCGTGGTACCTCCTCCACTCACCACAGGAAAAGAATTGGAACTGGTGTAATTGTAATAAGTGACGCTGTATAGATTGATGCCGGGCGAATTACATTCCATGTTTAAAGAAGAATCCAACTTATGAATTCCGTTGAAATAATCCGCAGCCACGAAGCCTCCATCACTGGTAAAGGCGCCACCGTTTTTAAAATAAACATTAGAATATTTCCCGGTAGAAATTGTATCGCCTGCCTGGTTTAACCGAACAAAAAAAGTACCCCCGTTTGCCATGCTTGAATGGAATGAATTTACGATAAGATATGTGCTGTCCGCAAGTTCAGTTGCTTTCAGCAGGTAAAAATTTTCCGCAGCCGGATCAATCATTTTTCCAAAACTTAAATTTCCATTGCTGTCGAATTTCAAAACTATAATTTCCGAGAATGTCATGTTCTCTTCCCCTGTAAGAAGATACCCGCCATCCATTGTTTGCTTTATATCATATGTAATAAGTGAGGTGCTGCCGAAAAGGGAGCCAACCTTTCGTGCCCAAATAAGACTTCCGGAAGAAGTTACTTTTAAAATCAAAGCGTATTGATCAAAGGAATTGGAATCGACATTTAAAGCAATGATGAAGTCACCGCCTGGAGTTTCTTCTGCATACGATGCCTCGCTGCCCGATCCGAGGCCGTAGTTCTTCGTCCAAAGCGTATCGCCCATGGAATTTGTTCTGATAATAAGTCCGCCTTGTGATGAATGCGCTGCTATTATATAACCATTGTCTGCGTTTTGACGAACTGAATACCCGAATTCATAAAAGTTTCCAAACACTTTTGCCCAGCTCACATACCCAAGTGAATCTGTTTTGAGCAGTAGTATGCCATAACCTGATGCATCAGAATATCCTGTAAGGATATACCCTCCATCGTTGGTTTGCTGAATATCATAGACATCTTCAGTGCCGCCGGCTGCAATTCTTCTAGTCCATACAGTGTCGCCAATGGAACTGAATTTTGCCAGGAAGACATCAGTTAACGAACCCGCAGCACTATCCTTAACAGTGCCGGCCATTACATATCCGCCACCAGAAATTTCAATTACAGAACTTGACTTGAAAATCTCACCAATGTTCTGCCAGAATAAGCGTGTGAATTTTGATTGAGCTTGTGTTTCAAAAACAATTGACAAAAAAATAACTAGTAAAATTCCACCTGCGCTGGTGCTTAGGCGGATACTAAAAAGTTTAGTTTTCATGAGGTTAGGATTTAGGAATTCAGTGTAAAGCTATTGCAATAGTCTACATTTCAAAATGAAGTTGAAAAAACACGAGGAAGGAAGAGGCTGTTGACATCGCAACCTATGAAGCGGACAGCAACTAACCTAGCCCTGATCGCAATGGAATACTTCCCGACACCGGAGGGA
>JBDTTM010000084.1:0-11975 GCA_039930605.1 Bacteroidota bacterium | reverse complement strand
ACCTGTACGGCTTCTATTCCATACCCAATGCCTTTATCAATAAACTGCTTCATTCTGAATTGCTCGCGGCTAGGCGTCGACAATCCGTATCCATTATTCTCCACAATAAAAATGACTGGTAAATCCCATACTGCAGCTACATTCAGAGATTCATGAAAATCACCTTCACTGGATCCTCCATCACCGGTAAATACCACTGTTGCCTTATTATTTTTCCTTAAAAGGTTTGCCAATGCAATACCGTCAGCAACTCCCATTTGCGGACCGAGATGAGATATCATGCCGATAATATGGTATTCGCGGGTACCGAAATGAAAAGACCGGTCACGGCCATTGGTAAATCCTCCCGGTTTGCCCTGCCATTGTGAGAATAATCTATTGAGGGGAATTTTTCTGGTTGTAAATACGCCAAGATTACGGTGCATTGGGAGGATGTATTCATCATCTTCCAATGCCAGTCCACAGCCCACTGATATTGCTTCCTGGCCGATTCCTGAGAACCATTTCGCAATTTTGCCCTGTCGAAGCAAAACAAGCATTTTTTCCTCGATGAGTCTTGGCTTGAGAAGTTCTTTATAAATATGAATCAGTTCCTCATTACTGAAATTCTTCCTGTTGTATTTAAGATTTACGACTGAAACTGCTTCTGATGCCTGCGCCATGGGTATATTCCTCTATATTGAAGGGCGAAAGTATCTAAAAGCTAACTATCTTTGCGGCCTCATTCACTTCGAAATGAACATCCAGCTCATACTTATTTTAGTAGCTTTTGCTACAGCAATTTTTCTGGTTGGACGTAGATTCTATTTGACTTTTAGCAGGAAAAAAGCCGGTGGTTGTGCGAAATGCGATATGAACCAACCTTGATACAAGGCAAAAAACGCCCTATTTATTAAAAAATATAATAAAAAAAGGAGCTCCTCTCATAAGAAAGGAACTCCTTTATTTTTTTTAATCCCTTTATTTTCGGATTACTTAGCTTCCATCTTTGCAGATGAATCTGCCATCATGTTGCTGGCAGTATCATTTGTCATAGCAGAAGCAGCAGCAGCAGCGGCAGCCATAGAATCCTGTGCCATTGCGGCAGCAATTGAATCCTGTTTAGCTTTTTCAGCAGCATCTTTTTCCTGCTGTGAAGGACCGCAAGCGATGAATGAGAACATTCCGGCTACGAGTGCGATAGAGAGTACTTTTTTCATTGTGTAATTAAGGTTTATTTTATTTAATGGGCGCAAATGTATTGCTATTTTTGAATCCACAAGCGTGGTTTCAAAAAATAATTAACAATTTAAATGTTGATAGCAATCGCCCGTAAATAGTCGAAAAGATGACCTATCTCCGCCTTTTTTTACCCTTTTTGCTTCTTAAGGATCTTCATATCTTCCTTCTTCTTCTGTTCAATGGTCTTAGGTTTTGGTTTAGCATGCTTGGCATCTGCAGCAGCGATTGAATCTGCTTTCATCCTTTCCATTACCATGTTCATTGAATCCATGGTTGCTTTCTCAGCAGCAGCTGTTGCAGCAGCGATAGAATCATCAGCCATCTTTTGTACAGCGGCTACAGAATCCTGTTTTGCCTTTTCAGCTGCAGCTTTTTCTTCAGCACTTGGTCCGCAGGCAACGAAAGTGAACATTCCGGCTGCGAGAATCATTGTTGTAATACGTTTCATCGAAATAGATTTTTGATTTTTGGTTTAATAACTTTGGCGGCAAAAATAGGTTTTATTCTGAATGTGGAAATATTTATTAATAATAATTCACACCAATCAAAATCGGAATGTTACCTTTGCACCTTCATTAACTTTAATAAAAACCTTTAAAAAAATTAATCCCAAGTATCATGAAAAGAAAAATCTTATTTGCATCCCTTTTATTAGCTTCAGGCGGCTTAGTACTTATAAACGGCTGTTCTAAAAGTGAAGACAGCGACACTACCAATCCGGTAATTACTTTGAATGGAAGCAGTTCTGTGGATGTAGTCCTGAATGGTTCGTACACTGATGCAGGTGCAACAGCTACTGACGATAAAGACGGAGGCGTATCTGTAACTACTAATAACCCTGTAAATGTTGATTCTGCTGCAAGTTATACTGTAACTTATTCTGCTACTGATGCTGCCGGTAATACTGCAACTTCATCCCGGACGGTTATTGTAGCAAATGGATCAGCTGGTTTGGCTGGCACTTACACGACGATTGAAAATGCAACTGACACGTTTACACAAACAATTACTGCGTCTTCTTCCATTAACAATCGTATCTTTTTTTCAAAGTTTGCAAACTATTCAAGCAACTCCAATATTTATGTGAACGTCATCGGTACAGCGCTTGATCTTCAAACACAAAATGGAGTCGGCATCGGTGCTTCAGGTTGCGACCACACATTTGCTCCTAATGGTTCCGGAAACAGTATCACCCAGGTTCTCGGAAAATACACCTTCTCGGTTAAATTTACTGATGCAGAACTTGCAGGTGCCGGAGGTTGTCAATCAACCAACCCGGTTGCCTTTGAAGACCTTTTCATTCAACAGTAATCTAAGATTTCATAATAAAAAAACGGTCGCTTTCGGGCGACCGTTTTTGTTTTCTACCATTTCCTATTTTCGCCACGGATGCTGAAAAACAGGTTTATATTACTTGCTGAGCGTATTTTGCTATTGCTTGCACTTTATACGCTTTGCAGGCTGCTATTTTATCTATTTAACTTCTCTTACTTCAACGACCTGGGAATGACACAGGTACTGAAGTTATTTTTCTTCGGCTTGAGGTTCGATATCGTTGCCATTGTGATTTCTAACCTGTTATTTATTGCCCTTCACTTCTTCCCATTCAATCATTTTTATACGAGGATATACCAGCAGTTTTTAAGAATATTGTTTCTGCTGGTGAATACAATTGCTGTATTACTGAACCTGGTCGATATCGAATTTATCCGCTTCGAAGGTAAACGCGCTACCACAGATGCTTTCAGGGTGATGGGGTTCGGTAATGATTTTGTAAATACCGCTCCCCGTATGATTCTTGACTACTGGTATTTACTGCTTTTACTTGTTGGTTTGGTCTATCTACTGAATCGATTTTACAGTAAATTAAAAATTACAACTACTTCCGAACAGAATGGTTTTCTCCTCACTACAGGTACCGGACAGCTGCTCCTGGCGCTGGTTACCTTTGGGCTTACATTTATCGGTTTCCGGGGAGGAATACAATATCGCCCTGTCAACATCATGACTGCATCCAGGTATGCAAATGGAAAAGAGGTTTCGCTCTTATTAAATACGCCATTTACTATTCTGAAAACACTTGGAAAAAATGTGCTGGAACCAATCCTTTATTTTTCACAGCAGGAAGCAGAAATAATTTCTCCGGTCAGCCACTATCCCAGGCACAATGGGGCATTCAGGAATCTAAATGTAGTCATTATCATTGTTGAAAGCCTGGGTAAAGAATACATCGGTGCGTTGAATCACAATGAAGGTCATACCCCTTTCCTGGACTCGCTCATTAAAAAAAGTATTGTTTTTCCAAATTCTTTTGCAAACGGAAAACGTTCAATAGAAGGTATACCCTGTGTGATTGCTGGAATTCCCGCTTTGATGGAAGAACCTTTTATTACCTCTGCTTACAACGGAAATAAAATAACCGGCATTGCAGGCCTGCTGAAGAAAAAGGGATATCAAACACTTTTTTTCCATGGTGGTACAAATGGTACGATGGGATTTGATAACTTTTCAAGACTGGCGGGATATGATTCTTATTTTGGAAGAAGAGAATACAACAACGATGAAGACTTTGACGGCAACTGGGGAATATTCGATGAACCATTTTTGCAATTCACTGTCAAGAAACTCAGTGAAACCAAACAGCCATTCCAGGCAAGTATTTTTACACTCAGCTCGCACCATCCTTACCTTGTTCCAGAAAATCTGAAGGGCACATTCAAAAAAGGCACCCTGCCGATTCATGAAAGTATTTCCTACGCTGATTATTCATTGATGAAATTTTTTGAGTCGGCGGCAAAGACTAGCTGGTACGACAGCACCTTGTTTATTATCACCGGTGACCATACCGCTATTTCAGAAGTGCCCTTTTACCAGGGTCATGTAGGAATGTACGCTTCACCAATAATTTTTTATCAGCCCGGTGATACGAGTACAGGAATGAATTCAACCATCACCCAGCAGATAGATATCATACCGGGAGTGCTTGATTACCTGAATTATGATGAACCCTATTTCTCCTATGGCAGCAGCATGTTTGACACAACGGCTTCGCATGAAGCAGTAAATTACATAAACGGCACCTACCAGGTTATTGATGGCGAATACTCACTAACAATGGATACTTCAAGCGTACAGAATCTTTTTCATTATAGCATCGATTCACTGCTCACACATAATCTGAAAGATTCGCTTCCAGAATTGCAAAACAAAATGGAAAGGAAGCTGAAAGCAATGATTCAGAATTTCAATTATGCGATGATTAATAATAAAATGTCGACACAATGAATAAGCGGATTCGATACATCATCAATCCTATGTCAGGAACAAAAGGGAAAGAAGAAATTCCGTTCCTGATTGAGAAGCTTACCGATAGAAATGATATTGACTTTGAAATCTGCCTGACCAAAGCGGCCAAACATGCGACCGAACTTGCACAGGAAGCAGCTTCAAAAAATTATGATATCGTTGTAGCTGTAGGTGGAGATGGCTCAGCCAATGAAACTGCCAAGGGATTGTTTGGAAGCAATACTGCATTAGGAATTATTCCAACCGGTTCCGGAAACGGAATGGCCAGGCATTTAAAAATTCCAATGGATACCAGTGAAGCCGTCTTGGTTATCAACAATGCACACCTGGAGAAAGTAGATACAATATCTGTAAACAACGAGTTTTGTCTCGGCACGATCGGCATTGGCTTTGATGCGCATATCGCCCACCTTTTTTCACAGGCGAAGACGCGGGGATATTCAACCTATGTAAAATTGGTACTGACTGAGTTTTACAAATACAAATCAAAATTATTTTTACTGAATGTTGACGGGAAAGAAATCAAAAGAGAATGTTTCCTGCTCACTTTTGCAAACTCCTCTCAATTCGGAAACAATGCCGTGATCGCACCTTTTGCAGATGTCCAGGACGGGATAATTGAAGTGAGTATGATGAGTAAATTTCCGGTATTTGTTGCACCTCATCTTATTTACCGGCTGATGAATAACATCATTCACCAATCGAGATACTTCGATATGGCAAAAGGTAAAAGTATCATTGTTAAAAATCAAGGTGAATTACAAGGACATATTGACGGAGAACCTGTCACTTTTCATGGAGATCTCAATATTCAAATAGCTCCGTCCTCACTTACAATGGTTGTTCCCCGAGGTTTATAAAATTTATATGAAAGTTTCAAAAGAAGGGAGAAATAAAATAATTTTATCCCTCATGAAACCACGTAGAAATCTCTCCTCATTTTTTGGTGGATTTGTGTTTGCAGCGAAGGGCCTGGCAGAGGCAATCCGAACCCAATTCAATATTCGCTTTCATTTCGTCTCTACAATCGTTGCAATTGGCATGTCCTGGTATTTTTGTCTGTCCGTTACTGAATGGTGTTTCATCATTCTTGCCATTGCAATTGTATGGATCGCTGAATTATTGAATACGGCCATTGAATATATCACCGATTTTGTTTCACCTGAATACAACGACATTGCAGGGAAAGTAAAAGACATTGCGGCGTCATCGGCTTTGGTGGCAGCGATAGCATCCGCAGCAATTGGATTGGTGATTTTTATTCCTAAAATATTTTAATCCTATCGAAGCACTTTAACCCCAACGAAGTACGAATTAATTACGAATATACGAATTACGAATTCGATATCTTATGGCTCAAAAAAAATCAGGCGGAATAATTTACTCTACAAACTCAAAAGAAATTGTTCAGGATTTAAGAGTGTGGAAGGAATTTAATAATGGAAAGCCGACAACGATCGTCAGAAATTTTATAGGCACCACAGCACAATTGGAAGCATTGGGAAAGGAACTGAAAACGAAGTGTGGTGTAGGAGGAACGGTTAAAGACGGTTATATTTTAATTCAGGGGGATCAAAGAGAAAAGGTGATGAAGATACTGACGGAGAAAGGGTATAAGTCGAAGAAGGCGGGAGGGTGAAGAAAGAGGCAAGAGACAAGATGCAAGAGGCAAGAGCAAAGACAATAGACAATAGACAATAGACAAAAAGCAAGACAAGATCGCAATGAGAATTTCGCTCTCAGGCTTCTAACTCGCGATAGATAATAGGATAACTTCTAACTCTTGACTTATGACTTTTAACTTATGATTTATCAATTCTTCTTTTCCTGTATATATTTATTGCAATCAATAACAGTATTGCAAATATGACCAAGCCAATGATTCCCCATAACCAGTTACCGGAGTCTTTGAGGACAACTATAAAAACAATTGCAAATAGGAAAAGGGTGGCTACCTCATTCCATAATCTCAATCTGAAGGAAGAATATTTTACGTTGTCTCGCTGCAGGTTGCGGAACATGATGTGACATTCTAAGTGGTATAGCGTGAGTCCGAAAACAAAGGCCAGCTTGAGCCACAGCCAACCCGGAAAAGCAAAACCGAACATTTCGTACGACATCCAGAAACCGAATATGTAGGTCAGTATCATGGAAGGAAAAGTAATTCCGTACCACAATCTTTTCTCAGCACCTTTGAAATGATTGATAAGAATACTTCTCTCAGGTTCCGGTTTTTGATTTGCTTCAGCGTGGTAAATAAAAAGACGGACGATATAAAATAAACCGGCAAACCAGGTTACAACGAAGATGATGTGGAGCGCCTTTAAGTATAGGATGTTCATCGGATTAAAACTTATTAAATAAATTTCCAATTCCAAATTCAGAAAGATATCGGGACAAAAAAAAATCAAATATCTAATATTCGGATTTGTTTCGGATTTCGATATTAGATGTTCGAGTTTGGGTTTTATCTATTCTTCAAAACTTCCTCATATACTTTTTCATACTTCGGCATGATAAATTTGATGTCATAGGTGCGTGCATGATCCAGTGCCTGCTTTTTAAATTGCTTCAGTCGCTCCGCATCTTCCAGGATGTAAATTGCATTTTTTGCCATGTCGTCTACATCTCCAACTTTGCTCATAAACCCCGTAACACCCTGTACATTTAATTCAGGTGATCCTCCTGTATTAGTTGTAATCACAGGAACCTGACAGGCCATTGCTTCGAGGGCCGCGAGACCAAAACTTTCAGTCTCTGATGGCAAGACAAACAAATCACATATTGAAAGTATTTCCTCCACAGCTTCCTGCTTACCGAGAAAGCGAATATGATCACAAAATTTTGTCTCCCTGCATTCCCGTTCGATATTCACGCGCTCCGGCCCGTCACCAATCAGGATTAGTTTGCTGGGGATTTTTTCTAACACACGACTAAAAACTTTTATCACGTCCCCTACCCTTTTCACCGCACGGAAATTGGAAGCATGTACAATGAGTTTTTCATTGTCAGGCGCAATTGCTTTCCTGAAATGTTCTTTGCGTTGCTTACTGAATCTCATCAGGTCAATAAAATTCGGAATGACTTCTATCTTTTTATTGATCTTAAAGAATGAATAAGTTTCATCACTTAAATTTTTTGAAACAGCTGTAACAGCATCACTTTCATTGATTGCAAACGTGACAACCGGTGAATAGCTTGGATTTTTTCCAACGAGTGTAATATCAGTTCCATGCAAGGTTGTTACAAAAGGAACGTTCATTCCCTGTGTCTTCAAAATCTGTTTGGCCATGTATGCAACGCTGGCATGTGGAATGGCATAGTGCACATGAATGAGATCAAGCTTTTCGAACAGTGCAACGTCAACCAGTTTGCTCGTGAGTGCGGTTTCGTAAGGTGCATATTCGAACAAAGGATAATCTGCAACAGAGACTTCATGATAAGAAACGTTTTCAGAAAAATGCTCGAGGCGCACCGGCTGGCTATAAGTAATGAAATGAATCTGGTGACCTTTTTCAGCCAATGCTTTTCCCAGTTCCGTCGCGACAACTCCACTTCCTCCAAAGGTTGGGTAACAGAGAATACCTATCTTCATATATTGTTTTCGTAATTGATATATAATTTTCCCCACCATTAAATTTCGAAAATCGAATATCGAAATCCGAAAGGCAGCCAATGAATAATCTACTTTTTTATTTGGATTTCTTTCGGATTTCGGGATTATAAAATTCGAAATTACTTACGTAAGCATTCCACCATCAACCTGGATCACTTGTCCGGTAATATAAGCCGCCATATCAGACGCCAGGAAAACAACGCAGTTGGCAATGTCATCCGGTGAGCCACCACGCTTCATAGGAATTGACTCTCTCCATTGCTTGATGGTTTCATCTGTAAGTGCAGCGGTCATTTCTGTTTCAATAAATCCCGGAGCGATTGCATTGCAGCGGATATTTCTCGATCCCAATTCAAGCGCAATAGATTTGGTAAATCCGATGATCCCTGCTTTCGATGCTGCATAGTTTGACTGTCCAGCATTTCCCTTCAAACCGACTACACTGCTGATGTTGATAATGCTTCCACTTCTTTGTTTCAACATCTGCCGCTGACAGGATTTCACAATATTGAATACAGAATTCAGGTTGGTCCTGATCACATCATTGAAATTTTCTTCGCTCATCCGCATGAGTAAACCATCTCTCGTAATTCCGGCATTGTTCACGACAATATCCAGTCCGCCAAAATCAGCAACTACTGAATTGATCAGTGTTTCCGCAGATTTGAAATCGGAAGCATCACTCTGGTATGATTTTATTTTAGTACCGTACTGCTGAAGCTCTTTTTCAAGTGCCAGTCCTTTTTCCACACTTGACAAATAAGTAAAGGCAACGTTTGCTCCATGTTGTGCCAGCTTTTCAGCGATACCCTTTCCGATTCCCTTAGATGCCCCGGTAACAAGAGCGGTTTTTCCGTTAAGCAGTTTTTCCATGCAGCGTGGTTTGTTTCGGGCAAATATAGTTTAGTTGGGGGAAATAGGTAATTGGGGAACCAGGTAAATCGGTGATTAAGTGATTAGGTGATTAGGTGATTGGCTGCCTTGCAAGAACCAGGGGGTCAATTGGTAATTAGTATAATATAGCTTATTGCTCTATGATAATCGCTTCTGCCGTAGCACCTAGATCTTTCAGGTGACCGGTAATCGAAGCAACAAAATCATCAGGTCCGCAGATATAAAAATTCTGGCCGAAGTCTTTAATTTTATCAATTAGAAAGTCCCGGTCGATTCGTTTGCCTACAAATCCGATTACATGTTCGCGGGTGATGATGTTGGTGAAATCATTGTCAAACATTTTGATGAGTTCCTTTTTCAGGATTACATCTGCAGATGTTTTATTTGAATAAAGCAATTGATTTCCTTTTAACTTTTTCCTTTTATATAGCTCTCTGAAGATAGCAATGAACGGAGTGATGCCTGTTCCTGCTGCAATGAATACGCCGGGTCCTTTATACTGAATAGCTCCGAAAACATCGCGGATAATCAATTCACTATCTGCATTCGCTTTGGCAAGTTGTTCCGTTACACCATGATGTTTGGGATAAATTTTAATCATAAACTCCAGGTAATTCCATTCCCGCAAACCGGTAAAAGTGAATGACCGTTTTTCATTCTTCCATTGAGGAGTATTTACGGAAACATCTGTTCCCTGTCCGGGGATGAAATCATAACCAGGTGGCCGCTCTAATACAAAGCGCTTGACGTCATGGGTGATAAATTCAGCTTCGAGAACTTTAACGATATATTGTTGCATAAAATGACAATCGGCATCGATTTGGGAGCCAAATCTACAACAACCATTCTTATACTTCTGTTCAACAGGCTTGAACTATTCGACAATTTACTACCTTCGCACAATGTTGAAAATCGGGGTTATCGGAGCAGGACATCTGGGTAAAATCCACATTCGTTTGCTGAAGGAAATCTCTACAGCTGAACTGGTTGGCTTTCATGATCAAGATCCCGGAACAGCTGAAAAAGTGGCTGCTGAATTCGGAGTAAAATATTTTGAGTCACCTGACGCATTGATAAATGCCTGTGATGCAGTAGACATCGTAACACCTACGGTTTCTCATTTTGAACTGTCAATGCTCGCGCTTCAAAAATCAAAGCATATTTTCATTGAGAAACCCATTACCACAACTGTCGCTCAAGCTGAGCAGATTGTAAACCTGGTGAAAGAGCACAATGTAAAGGCACAGGTGGGGCATGTCGAAAGATTCAACCCGGCATTTTTAGCGGCAAAGGAATACCTCCATCAACCAATGTTTATTGAAACACATAGACTCGCAGAATTCAATCCACGCGGCACCGATGTTTCAGTAGTACATGATTTAATGATACATGATATTGATGTGGTTCTCAGTGTAGTTAAATCGCCTGTCAAGAACATTAATGCAAGCGGCGTAGCAGTAGTAAGTGACACCCCCGATATTGCAAATGCCCGCATCGAATTTGAAAATGGTTGTGTTGCCAATCTCACCTCCAGCAGGATCTCATTGAAGAATATGCGCAAGAGCCGTTTTTTCCAAAGAGATGCTTATATATCTGTTGACTTCCTGAAAAAGAAAACAGAAGTTGTCCGGCTGAAGAATGTTGTTGGTGAACCGGGACCACTTGATATTACCATAGACCTTGGTAACGGAAAAGGATCCAAGCAGATTTATTTTGACAATCTCAAAATAGAGGAAGGCAATGCTATCAGGATGGAACTTGAATTATTTATCCAATCCATACTGAATGATGAACCGTCTGTTGTGAGTGCTGAAGACGGATGCAAAGCCCTTGAAGTCGCGCACAGGGTCATGGAAAAATTAAACGCATCATTGAATATTCTTGCCTGAAAAAAAATGAAACGCTTTACCAGCAAGCTTATTTTTAGTTTACTCACCGGTTCTGTAATTGTTCTCAGTTCATGTAATGTGATTAATCCGGAAGAAGAAATCCCTGCTTATATTGAGGTGGATTCAATCGGCGTCTTTACTTATCTTCAGACCCAGGGAAGTGCTACATCAAACATCGTAGACGCATGGGTTACTATTGATGGAGCGTTTCTATGCGGATATAATTTAGGAACTAAGGTCCCTGTACTTTACAATGGAATGCATACTGTAACTATCAGGGCAGGTATTTTATTAAATGGCATTGAAGGCACACGGGTACCGTATGCAGTATTCACTTCATTCGACACATTGATAGATTTAAAACCGGGAGCTATTCATAAATTTATTCCAAGAGTAACCTATCTGAGTTCAACCGTTTTTCCGTTGGATGAAGATTTCAACAGTTCCAGTCTGTTATTTTCAACTCCTGTTTCAAGTGCCGCCATCACTGTTGAAACCGGTGGTATTGATGGAGACAATGGATTGGTGGTCATGGATGCAATTAACACTTCGTTTGAGTGTACTACCACTGATTCATTCGACCTTCCAGGCGGACTTAAACCTACTTATATTGAAATTGACTACAAGTGTAACACTGATTTTTCTGTCGGCGTAAAGGCAAACACTACTTTGGGTCCGCTTGATTTTCCGGTCTTAGGAATACGAAGTACAGACACCTGGAAAAAGATTTATGTGAACCTCACTTCTATTACTTCGCAGGCCACTCAGGCAAGGGATTGGAAAATATATATAAAATCATCACTTGCTCCAGGAGCAACAACAGATACCCTGCGATTTGACAACATCAAGCTGGTGTATTAGATTGGCTCACTAGAATACATGAAAAGGAAATCGACTATCAAAGTAATTTTCGGAGACTGGAGTTCGGCGCTGCTTGCCTGGGCTGCTTTCTATACTTTCCGGAAGCTGAAGATTGAAGTTGTTCCTTTACCGATCAGCGACATCTTCAACGACAAGAAATTCATATTTGGGATATTGGTGATACCGGT
>JBDTTM010000083.1:0-11982 GCA_039930605.1 Bacteroidota bacterium | reverse complement strand
GGAGAAAATGGAAAGCGCTGAACTGCTGAAACAGAACCTTCAGAAAATAAATGAGCACGGAAAACGTTTAAACGCCATCGTGGAACAACTGCAGGATCATACCATCAAAGGAACTGTGCATGAATTTTTTGAAAAGGAAAAACATGCGTGAAATTACCGGTCTTTTATTAAAGATGAAGAGAACTGGATTCATTGCATTTGTGTTATTCCAACTTATAACTGTTGGCGGTTTCGCCCAGAAAAAGTATTCACTCCGGATACATCTGTCGGATACCATTCATTCAAAAGCTTATGATGGGATGAAGAAGCAACTGCTTTCGGCATCTTCATTTAAGGATACATTATCCATCCAGCGTGAACTCCAAAAAGCAATTCTGAAATTGCAAGGCAATGGTTACCTGTCGGCTTCAATAGACAGTCTTGACAAAGATTCCACCTCGTTTACGGCTTTTTTATTTCTCGGGGATAAGTATGAATGGGCTAAACTTGAGAAGGGGAATGCTGATGAAGCCATGTTGAGCGGAACAGGATTCAGGCAAAAATTATTTCAGAAAAAATCATTCCGCTACGAGCAGGTAGCAAAAATTGAAAACAACATCATCGTCAATTGTGAAAACAACGGCTATCCATTTGCTTCTGTTAAACTCGACAGCATTACTATTTCAGGAGATGAATTGCATGCGAGATTGAATCTTGACAAAAACAGAATGTGTAAAATAGACAGCATACTGATGAAAGGCAAAGATGTTGTAGCTCCTGTTTACATTTACAATTACATCGGCCTCAAACCCGGCGCCATTTACAATGAATCAAAGGTGAGCCGTGTAAGTGTGCGCTTGCGTGAACTTCCATTTGTAACCGAGTCCAAATCCAATGAAGTTGTTTTTGATGAGAAGCAGGCAAAACTTTTACTCTACCTCGAGCCAAGAAAAGCAAGCCAGTTTGACGGAGTGCTTGGTATTGCCCCGGATAAAGCAGGAAAAATAATGCTCACCGGTGAAGCACATCTCAAACTCCAGAATGCACTCAGGCGCGGAGAGGTAATTGAGTTGAACTGGAAACAGCTTGCCGCGAAGACGCAGGATTTGAAAGTGCATGCCTTGTATCCATACATTCTCAATTCTCCTGTTGGAATAGATGGCAATCTTTCCATTTACAAACAGGACACTACCTATTTAGATGTCATCAAAAACCTGGGTATTCAATACATGTTCAATGGAACGAATTTCATCAAGGCCTTTGTGAATGCTAAAGAAAGTACGTTGTTGAGCACTGCAGGACTTGAATCGCAAACCGTGCTCCCGGAATTTGCTGATATCACCACAACTTCCTATGGACTCACACTGCATTTTGAAAAACTTGATTACCGATTTAATCCGCGGAAAGGATTTATCATTGAAACTTCCCCAAGCACAGGTAATAGGGTGATTAAAAAAAATGGAGACCTCAATCCAGTTATTTATGATAGCCTGAGACTGAAATCAACCCAATATCATTTTGATTTCTCAGGCGATTATTTTATTCCTGTCAGTCAGCGGCAGGTGATCGATATCGGAAACAAGAGTGGCTATGTCTACAGTCCTGATCTTTTCACCAATGAGCTCTTTCGGATCGGTGGATTAAAAACCTTGCGTGGATTTGATGAAGAAAGTATTCACGCATCATTGTACACAATCGGAAAAATAGAATACCGGTATCTCCTGGAGCAGAATTCATTCCTGTTTGCTTTTTACAACCAGGCCTGGTATGAAAACAAAAGTCGCGGCGATATTATTGACAGAACTGATACCCCATACGGTTTCGGCGCCGGAATTAATTTTGAAACCAAACTTGGAATCATGAGTGTGAGTTATGCGCTCGGAAAGCAGTTTGACAATCCGCTGTACTTCAGGAATGGGAAGGTGCATTTTGGAATCATCAGTTATTTTTAGGGAAAAGTGATGAAGGGAAGAAGTGATGAGGTGATGGAGTTAAAGACTTCTTGTTGGACTGAATGACTCAATGACGGTAGCTTTTTAATGATGGCTGTCTCTCAATGACGGCTGTTTTGTCTGCTCCTAATGACTATTGACCAATGACTAGTGACTATTTGGATTTCAATACCATCCTGTAGTGTTGTATGTTCGCCTCCACAAACATCTCCCCTTCCGCCACAAATCCTTCTCTTTCATAAAATTTCATTGCTGTAATCTGTGCATTCATATAAATCTTCCTGCCCAACGGAATTACATCTTCCATCACTTTCAACAAAACAGTTCGGCCGGCTTTTGCATTCCTGTACTCTTTCAATACAGCAAACCGTTCGAGTTTAATTCCGTCTTTGGTAATCCTCCAGCGGGCAGTGCCAACGGGTTTATCATCCACAAAAACGAGGTAATGAATGGATGATTGTTCGAACTCGTCATATTCTTCACTTTTATCTACCTGTTGTTCAACAACAAAAACTTCCTGGCGGATGGCGAAGGCAGCATCCATATTTTTCTGGTCTGAAAAGGAAAATGAAATTGCGCGGTTCATGTGATTCTATATTTGATGTAAATAAACAAAGGATAAAGGAATAGAACTAATGCACGACACAATTCACAATTCACAATTAAAAAAAATTGTTTTTACATTCTGATGATCCTATTTTTCATTTGGTTGCTACTTTCGCGCCATGAATTTCAAAAATGACCTGATCCTACGGACCATACGTGGGGAAAAAACAGAACGCACACCTGTATGGCTCATGCGACAGGCGGGGCGGGTACTTCCGGAGTATCGAAAAGTGAGAGAACGCGCCGGGGGATTTAAGCGCATGGTGAAAACTCCTGATTTAGCCGCAGAAGTAACTATCCAGCCTGTTGACATACTAGGTGTTGACGCTGCAATTATTTTCTCTGACATCCTCGTAATTCCGGAAGCGATGGGATTGAATTACGAAGTAATCGAAAGCAAAGGTCCCTGGTTTGAAGAGACAATCAAATCCGAAAAAGATATTAAGGCATTAAAAATTGCGGAGGGAAATGATTTGCGTTATGTCCTCGATGCAATTGCCCTCACGAAAAAAGAACTGAATGGCAAGGTTCCGCTCATCGGATTTGCAGGAGCTCCATGGACGATCTTTTCCTATATGATTGAAGGCCGTGGCAGTAAAACTTTTTCCAACGCGAAAAAATTTCTTTATACCCAACCGAAACTTGCTCATCAACTGCTGGAGAAAATTACACTCAGCACAATTAATTACCTGAAAGCACAAAAGGAAGCCGGCGCTGATGTGTTGCAGATTTTTGATTCGTGGGCAGGGATACTTTCTCCGGAACAATACAAGGAATTTTCATTGAAATACATTGAAATAATATGTGAAGCGATGAATAATTTCGAATATTTAATACCAATCCCGAAACTTCGGGACGAAAAAATAAATAATGCAGAAATTCAAATAAAAGAAAAAAAGAAAATACCAGTGATTGTATTTGCGAAGGGTGCATTTTTTGCAAGGGAGGCGATGGGAAAATTAAATTGTGAGGTAATCGGGCTGGACTGGAACATGGATATTGCAGAAAGCAGGAAGCTCATTGGAGGCAATAAATCTCTCCAGGGAAATATGGATCCTTGTCTTTTATATGCTGATGATGATGCCATCGTAAGTGAAACAGAAGAATTGCTGCGGAAATTTGGACCGAAGAAACACATTGCCAACCTGGGACATGGTTTGTATCCTGATATTCAAAAGGAAAAAGTGAAACTGTTCATAGATACCGTAAAAAATTTCAGGCACACTGTATAGCGTTTTTTTTATTTCATCAGCTAGATAAATAGAAAACCCCGCATCTCTGCAGGGGTCTCATTCAATTTACTTTTTCGTGGAGCTACTTTCAGAAATTGAAATTAATACCTCCCGTGATGATGGATAAGTCAGAACCCGCCTCTACAAATACGCCAAAGAAATGGGTGAAGTTATATTTCGCACCGATAAAAACACCCCTGACCGCATCAGCAGAAGATTCATTGGAATAATAATGCTTATTATTATTTTTGAAATAGTAGTCATCATAAGTATCTGTGTAATGATTAATTCTCACGCCCAATACTATACCAGCATAAGGATCAAAATGGTTGTTCTTGTCCTTCAGTATTGTAAGGTGATATGTTCCTCGCGCTGCAACAATTGTACTCGACCATTTATACTCATAACCGCCATAACCATAATTATAATGACCACTCTTATAAGCCAGAATTCCACCTATACCTATAGTTCCTGGGCCTACCTCACCAAAGAAACCATGATCAAAGTACACACTCATCGCAGGAGCAATCCCACCACTGTAATAACCGTAATTGATCCCGACTCCGAGCCCGAGTCCGATGGTGTTGTCACCTTTGCCGAATGCGGGCGCATTCTGAGCATTGGCAACCGCGCAGAACAGCAGCCCGCCAATAAGTACCGCAGTATTTGTGAAATTACTTTTTTTCATATATTTATTTAGATTTAAAATGTGATTTAATTTTTACGTTGCAAAAATAGAAAGAAATTTCTCATCCAACTCTTCCCCACTGAAACTCTCCACGCATAATTACAGAAAGTTTTTTATTGATCATCACATTTTCATGTTTTTGCAAGTGTGGATCTTCTGTCAGGATTTTCATGGCTGCATCCCGGGCAACCTGGAGTATGCTTCCGTCACTTGAAAGATTGGCAATTTTCAGATCAAGGTCACCGCTCTGCTGCGTGCCTTCGATGTCGCCGGCACCGCGAAGCTCCAAATCCACCTCTGCTATCTTAAACCCATCGTTGGTATTGCACATCGTCTTGATACGCTGGTATGAATCCTTCCCCAAGCCGTCTTTTGTCATGAGGATACAATACGACTGCGAGGCTCCCCGTCCTACCCTTCCGCGCAACTGGTGCAGTTGAGAAAGTCCGAAACGCTCCGCACTCTCTATGATCATCACACTTGCATTCGGCACATTTACGCCCACTTCAATCACAGTAGTCGCAACCATTATATTCGTCTCACCTTTTACAAACCGTTGCATCTCAAACTCTTTATCCTTAGGTTTCATCTTTCCGTGCACAATACTAACCTTGTATTCCGGCATCGGGAAATCGTGACAGATGGCAGCATATCCTTCCTCAAGATTTTTAAGATCGAGTTTGGACGATTCTTCAATCAATGGATAAACAATGTAAATCTGTCTCCCTTCAGCGATTTGTTTTTTTAAAAAACCCCAAACCGCCAGGCGGTGTGAGTCTGTGCGATGCTCTGTCTTTATTGGCTTTCTCCCTGGTGGCAGTTCATCAATAACCGAAACATCTAAGTCTCCATACAATGTCATGGCAAGGGTTCGGGGAATTGGCGTTGCTGTCATCACGAGGACGTGGGTAGATAAAGCCTCTCCCCGACTCTCGCCTTTGTTGAGGACTGAGGAGGGGCTGTTACTCTTCAATTGCAACTTCGCTCTTTGGGCTACACCGAATCTGTGTTGTTCATCTACAACTGCTAAACCAAGATTCTTAAACTGAACTTTGTCTTCAATCAAAGCATGTGTTCCGATAAGAATATGAATATTCCCGTTTTGTAATTCTTCATCAATAATTTTTCGCTGTGCTTTTTTTGTTGAGCCGGTGAGTAAAGCAACATTTACATTCATTCCTTTGAGGAGGTCGGTGATCGTTTCTCCATGTTGCGTGGCTAAAATTTCTGTCGGTGCCATCAGGCATGCCTGGTATCCATTGTCAATCGCAATCAACATGGACAACAAAGCCACAACCGTTTTTCCGCTGCCGACATCTCCCTGCAGCAAACGGTTCATTTGTTTTCCCGAGCCACAATCGTTCCGGATTTCTCTTATTACTCTCTTCTGTGCTTCTGTAAGTGGAAACGGAAGTTTCACTTTATAAAATTCATTGAAGAAATCTCCCACCTTCTCAAATTTCTTTCCGTTGAATTTTTCCATACGGATCACTTTGTTGATCAGCAGTTTCATCTGGAGAAAAAAGAATTCTTCAAACTTCAATCGGAAAGTTGCCTTCTGCAATTTTTCATTGCTCTCCGGTAAATGAATATTGACATACGCTTCATGCCGTGGCATCAACCGCAGTGCATCGAGAACATCCTTCGAAAGAACTTCTGTAACGGCTGGAAGTTGTTGCTGCAACGTTTTCTGCAACCGCAGAATCCCCCTGCTATCCAATCCCCGTGATTTTAATTTCTCTGAAGTATTGTACACTGCCTGCAATGAAGTTGCAACCTGCTTGTCTGTTTCTTCTGCCGTTTCCATTTCAGGGTGCGGCATATTGAGGTGACCTTTAAAATCTGTAACTCTTCCAAAGACAATGTATTCCTTATTCAATTGCAATGAATCCTTCAGCCATTTTATTCCCGCAAACCAAACAAGTTCGAGTACGCCGGTTTCATCCTGAAGTTTTCCTACAAGTCGTTTGCTTCTCTTCTCACCCACAGAAACAATGCTCACTAATTTTCCACGGACCTGGACATAAGGCAATTCGGCATTCACTTCTTTTATCTTGTAAAACCTGGTACGGTCAACATATCGAAAAGGAAAATATGTGAGCAGATCACCGAAGGTAAAAATACCTGCTTCTTTCTTCAGTAAGTCAGCTCGCTGCGGACCAACTCCTTTCAGGAATTCAATGGGGGAAGAAAAAAAATCGGACGAAAACATAATGGTACGATGGTACGATGGTACGAATAACGAAACGCTGCGAATCTACAAATCGAAACGCGAGGTGCGAATCTACGATGGTGCGAATAACGAAAGACTACGAATCTACGAATGAATGTGGGGGCAAAAGTAAACCGGAATGAAGACAAACGGAAAACAAAAAATAATCACGCAACTTCATGAGCGCACCACCCTACGTCTAATCACCACCCGTCCCGCACTCATTCCAAAGCCCGCAATTGCGGGGCTTTTCCCTTCGGTCGGGGCTAAATTACTTCCGCCTCAGTTTTATCGGAAGCGGCAGGAACAGCCAATACAACCATTCTAACTCCTGGGGTGCATAACCTCTGCTGAATTTTCATATTAATCATCCGGTTTCAAATTACAAAAGCCGCCCCTTTCCCGGACGGCCATTGTAATCCCACGATGTTAAACCCGTTTATCTTGAGATGACCAATCGCTGCCTCTCTAAAATACCATTCACTTCCATTTCGAAAAAATACACGCCTTCATTTAGTGAAGCAGTTTCCATATTAATCACATTCAATCCCTCAAGAACTTCGCGATGATTGCTCATTACTTTTTGTCCAACGATATCATAAACTGCCAGGTTCACATGTTGATTTTTCGTTGCTGAAAATTCCAGTGTAATGTTATCCCGTGCAGGATTCGGATAAAGAATTAACTCCCTGGCACCGCTATTATCCACCGTTATTGAAGTCCCTTCTTCAATTCCCTCAGGTGACGGAGACAAGGTTGTAAATGTATTGGTGAAACTGTAAATTCCACTCTGCGCATTGTTGCAATAAGTCCGGATCTTCCATGAATAAGCTGTCCCTGAAGTGAGACCTGCAATCCCTGTAGATGTTGCTGTTCCCGCAGATACTCTTTTGTAGAAAACAGTATTCGGAGCAGAAGTTACAAAATACCTCACCAAAAAACTGTCGCATGTTACCGCATTCCAGTTCAGCGTTGCTGATGAAGAAGTGATATTTGTAACCGACAATGAAGATGGCGCATTGCACGATGAAAGCGTTGTAAACGATGATGAATTTGTAAATGCTGATGAGCCGGAACTACAGATGGATTGCACTTGCCATTCATAAATAGAAGATCCTGTTAGACTTGTTACAGTTGTCGAAGCTATTGTGCTGCTTTTATTTTTCCAGAGTGACGTACCTGAAATTCTGTACCGGATATTATAACCTGTTGCACCATTCACTGCAGTCCAGGACAAGACAGCACTGTTACCTGTAACAGATGATGAAGCAAGATTTGATGGCAAACCGCAATTAGATGCAGCAGTCGTAAAAGAAACAGTACTGCTATAGTGTCCTGATTGCGCACCATTGCAATAGGTACGTACAAGCCAGGAATAATTTGTCGAGGACAATAATCCTGTGATCGTTTTGCTCGTTGCCGAACCCGGAGTTACCGACTTAAAGTAAACCACATTCGGAATTGAGGTTACATAATACCGAACCAATAAGCTGTCGCAGGAAATGGATGCCCAGTTTAATGTTGCCGAATTGCCGGTGATGCCTGTGGTTGACAATCCTGTCGGTGATCCGCAGGAATTAATACTGCTGGTGGTAAAGTTTGTTGAATTTGTAAATGAAGATGTTCCTCCTGAACAAACCGTCTGCACCTGCCATTCATAATTGCTTCCTGAGGTTAAAGGCGAAGCAGTAAACACAAGAGAAGACGTAGAACCTGTGGTCCACAGAGCGGCTCCAACAATCCTGAACCTTACATTGTAGCTCGTTGCACCTGAAGCTGTAGTCCACGAAAAAATTGCTGACGTTTGTGAAATACTCCCTGTACTCAAGCCTGTTGGGGCATTGCATGTTGTTCCGCCACAAGCAGTGAGACATGATGCTGCATTGTATTTATTCAAGATGGCCGTTTTCGGTTGCGATCCGAAACCATTGGAAAAATTAATTCCTATTCCATTCACAAGGTGACAATAACTCATAATCGTTCCGCCATTTGAAGGCAAGGCCTGGTTGCCACCTCCTACTGAGCAATTACCGCTTACATATCCGGCAGCATCTCCGCAACTGTCGATCTTTGTATTGTTTCCATTCCATGCACAATCATGTGTATGACGTGATCCCATCAAATGCCCTTGCTCATGGGTTACGACTTCTACCGACCATGAATAAGTTGGCACATTGCTAAAAGAAGAATTGATATCGCTGTAACATTGCCTGGAATCGATATTGGAATTACAAAGACCGTTCGTACTTGCAGCAATGCCACCGCCTCCGACATATCCAAGCAAATGTCCAAGGTCTCCATTGAATGAATTTACATTGGCATGAAACTGATTCAGCAAATCTGATGTCGTTGTTCCTGTGTACGGACTTGCCACGTCCCAAACGAATACCTGTGAAAGAGAAACCGGAATATTATCATTTGTATAAAGTATGGCGCTTTGGTTAAATAATGAGGTCACATAATTTGTAGCTGCAGTCACACTTCCCTTACCTGTAAAAATATCAAAGTTCACTTCCCAATAAAGCCGGATGCAGTTTACAGACAGTGGTTGGTTACCAGGCTGTTCCAGGGTTTTACCATATCCCAAACCATCTTCAGGTGTGTCGCATCGCGGAACACGGCCGGCATGCAGGTCCCTGTCGTTGTAAAGAATATGCCGGCCTTGCGGATCATTTTCTAATTTTCCAAGCACGAGGTTTCCGATTGAAGGAGATGAAATCATTCCCATCACTTCATCGTTGAAAATGCTGATGGCCGCAAGAGATGTATTGTCTCCTTTGATGATTCCCCAATAGTGAACGCCTTCTGTATATGAAACCGGCTGACCATTGGAGGAACTTGTAATGACAGAAAAATCAGGCGTGAAAAAATCTGATTGATAAAGCTCCAACTCCAGGTTAACGCCTGATTCAGTCGGAATAATAAAATTCAGGTTCGCCGGTTTCGAGGCAAGAATATCAGCCATTTTATTTTGACTGAACTCAAGGACGGTAGCGTTGCTGACTACAGCATTCATTTGAATGCTCATCTGGTTGGAAGAATTCGAGATTGTAAAAAGCTGTGTACCAGGAAGTGCGGCAAGTCTGGTTTTCTGATCGTAAATTTTTTGTGCAATTGGTTTCAGGTTTCCTGCAAACAGTTTCAGGCACATACCCATCGTAGCAAGAAGGAGTAATTTCTTTTTCATTCGATAATAAGATTTAAGTTATTTAAAAATGTTAACAGGAATTTTGGTTTCCAGCCTGTTATGTTCCCTATGACAAAAGTCGCTTTGTAATTGGGAGAAAATTGGGCGTATGTAGTCTATCGCAGCAAACTTATCATCAATATTAATGCGGGTTTCAGCGGTGAAATGGCAGGACTTTGATGGAAAAAGGAAATCTTGTCAGCAGGAGAATGAGGGGCATGATCCATGACAACAATTCCGATCTTTATCCGTAAACAATCCTTCAGTGGAAGAAAAAAAACAGTTTAAGAAAAGTATTATTCCTCCGTTAATTTTCGTTGCCTTGCTTTGGATAATTAAACTGAGTGAAGAATATTTTCATTTCAATCTCGTATTCCTTGGCATCGTTCCGCTGACGGCTGAAGGGTTCATTGGCATATTTACAGCTCCTTTTATTCATGCAAATTATGATCATTTACTATCGAACACTTTGCCTTTGCTTGTAGTCGTAACGGGGTTGATTTATTTTTACAAAGAAATCGCGTATAATGTAATTGCCATGATCTGGTTGTTTACTGATTTTTGGGTATGGCTGGCGGCGCGGCCCAGTTCACACATTGGTGCCAGCGGATTGATATATGGCTTTGTGTGTTTTCTTTTTTTCAGCGGAATCATAAGGAGAAATAAAAACCTGCTGGCCATCTCGATGCTGGTAGCCTTCTTATATGGAAGCATGGTATGGGGAATACTTCCTGTAAACCAGACCATCTCATGGGAGTCTCATTTATTCGGCAGTGTAGCAGGAATATTTGCAGCAATTTATTTCCGCAAAGAAGGTCCACAGAGAATTGTAAAAATCTGGGAAGAGGAAAAAGATTCTACAGAACCTGAGTATTGGATGACAGAAGAGCAAAGGAAAAAATTTCCTCCGCCGCCTCCACCTGAGCAACCAACGATCACATATATTTTTAAGGAGAAAGAGTAGGCGCCGCTGCGAATTACAAATCGGTCCTGATTACCACTTGACCGGATTACCCAACTACTAATTTACCAATTATCTTTTTTACAATTTCAACTCCAGGCCAATCGGGCAATGGTCGCTGCCCATTATATCAGGGTGAATGGTTGCCTTAGTGATGAGGTCCCGTGCCTCTTTTGAAACCATGTAGTAATCGATGCGCCAGCCTACGTTGCGTTCGCGCGCACGGGTGATCTGGTCCCAGTAAGTGTATTGATTGGGTTCTTTGTTGTACTCGCGGAAAATATCAATGTAGTCCATGCCGATAATTTTATCCATCCACGCTCTCTCTTCGGGTAGGAAACCAGATGTCCTTGCATTTTCCTTTGGACGGGCTAAATCAATTTCCTTATGTGCTGTATTGTAATCCCCGCAGATGATAATATTTTTCTGTCGCTTGCGTAATTCCTGGGTTCTTTGAAAAAGACCATCATAAAAGTCAAGTTTGTATTTGACACGTTCCGGTCCGCGGCCACCATTCGGAAAATAGACATTGATGAGAATGAATTTTTCGAATTCTATTTCCAATACACGGCCTTCACTGTCGAATGCAGGATTGTTAAACCCCGCACTGATGCGCAATGGCTTCTGCTTTGTCCATATACCGACACCTGAATACCCCTTCTTCTCAGCTGAGAAAAAGTAGCTTTTGTATCCGCCAAATGTTTTGACTGCATCATCGAGCTGGTCGGGCTGGGCTTTTGTTTCCTGGACGCAAAGCACATCCGGAAGTTCCTTTGCAAACCATTCAGGAAAACCTTTCTTCCAGATCGCGCGGATTCCGTTGACGTTCCAACATAAAATTCTGAATTTGTTAGCCATAAATTAAATTTGTGCTCAAAGATAAATTTAACCTCAATGAAGTACGAATTAAATATGAATATACTAATTGCGAATTCCTTTTAACCTCAACGAAGCACGAATTAAATACGAATATAGTAATTCGAAATTGCCGGCACGTTTCAATATTTCTTATTTAGTATATTGGTAGGTTCTATTCGTAATTCGGTGAGGAAATATTTATTTTCATGTTTTCTCAAAATCTTAGGGAAAACCCTTAGATCAATCAGCATTAACATCGCAGATTTGCATCGCACGATCATTATATATCCCAGTTAAACCCGTTCGC
>JBDTTM010000082.1:0-12017 GCA_039930605.1 Bacteroidota bacterium | reverse complement strand
ATGGAGCTTCCAGGGCGGATTGCCGGCTACCAGTACTGACGCCAATCCTTCCACGATTTGCTATAACACACCCGGGAATTATGATGTGCAACTCATCGTGTCGAATGCAACTACCAGCGACACCTTATTCCTGCCAAATTACATTACTGTTTATCCGACACCACTTCCACAAGGAATCATACAAAGCGGCGATACACTTTTTGCCAATTCCGGATCAGCAGGTTACCAATGGTTCTTCAACGGGAATATGATTAATGGAGGAACGAATTACTTTTATGTTGCATTAACGAGTGGAGATTATAATGTGGTTGCCACGGATGCGAACGGATGCGAGGTGGAAGCAGCTGTGTTTGATGTTGTGGCTTCCTCACAGTCTTCGATTTATAATTTTCAGTTTACAATTAGTCCCAACCCCGTAGTTGACAAATTCACAATTCACTCCCGATGGCTATCGGGATCACAATTCACGATTGGAGCAGCCATTGATATTTCAATTTACAACATTGTTGGCGAAAAAGTTTTCTCGGCTGTTGACTGCCGACTGAGGACTGTGGACTGTAGACTTTTCCCCTCCGGCATCTACTTCATCAAAGCCACCTCCTCCACCGGCATTGCTGTGGCAAAATTCATCAAAGAATAAAACAGCATGAAAAAACTCAACTCCGCTGTTCTTTTTTTCTTCTTCTCCCCCTTCGGGGGCTTGGGGGCATTTGCACAAAACCCTTTAGTAAAGCAATGGGATTACCGCTTTGGCGGAACGGATCATGATTGGACTACTTGCTTCCAACAAACAAAAGACGGTGGATATATTCTCGGAGGATATTCTTATTCCGGCATTGGCGGAGACAAGACAGATACCCTCCGAGGTGGTGCGGGCGATAGGGATTACTGGATTGTAAAAACCGATTCGCTTGGCAACAAAGAATGGGATAAAGATTTCGGAGGAACAGGTATTGACGAACTTTTTTCATTGCAGCAAACGGCTGACCGCGGATATATTCTTGGAGGACATTCTTATTCCGGCATTGGCGGAGACAAGACAGATTCCTTGCGGGGTGGTACAGGCGATGTTGATTACTGGATAATAAAAACAGATTCGCTTGGCAACAAAGAGTGGGATAAAGATTTCGGTGGCACAAATGCTGATGGGCTTTATTCATTGCAGCAAACGGCTGACGGTGGTTATATTCTCGGAGGACTTTCCGGTTCCGTCATTGGCGGAGACAAGACACAGGCAACATGGGGCAATTATGATTACTGGATAATAAAAACAGATTCACTTGGAAACAAAGAGTGGGATAAGGATTTCGGAGGAACAGATTATGATGTGCTTTCTTCATTGCAGCAAACGGCTGACGGTGGTTATATTCTCGGAGGATGGTCCGGTTCCGGCATTGGCGGAGACAAGACACAGTCAACATGGGGAGCTGATGATTACTGGATAATAAAAACCGATTCTCTTGGAAACAAAGAGTGGGATAAGGATTTTGGAGGAACAATTACAGATGTACTTTATTCATTGCAACAAACGGCTGACGGTGGGTATATTCTTGGAGGATATTCTGATTCCTGGATTGGCGGAGACAAGACACAGGCAACATGGGGAAGTTATGATTACTGGATTGTAAAAACCGATTCGGTAGGCAGCAAAGAGTGGGATAAAGATTTCGGAGGAACATTGGATGAAGATGAGTTTGGAAATGTTTCTCAAACAAAAGACGGTGGATATTTAATTGCCGGCACTTCTTATTCCAATATAAGTGGAGATAAAACGGAAAACAATTCTCTTGGCACTGAACAAACATGGATTGTAAAAACCGATTCACAAGGCGCTAAGCAATGGGATAAAACAATTCTTTCTCCCGGTCATGATGAACAAGGGTACGCCATTCAATCCAAAGACGGTTGCTATGCAGTCGCGAGTTGGGATAACGGAGGTATAGGCGGATATAAAACACAAGCGGCCTGGGGCGGTTCTCCTGATTACTGGATTGTAAAATTCTGCGATACAACTTTTCGCGCGGGTTTTACTTCCACACCAAACCTCTGCCCGGGCACCTGCACCGATTTTGTAAACCATTCTTTCAATGCAACTTCTTATCAATGGTACTTCCCTGGTGCCACACCAGCTACAAGCACAGCCAACAACCCAACAAACATTTGCTACCAAAACTCCGGCAGCTACGATGTGCAGCTCATTGCAACAAACACAAACGGCAGCGATACACTTTTACTTAGTAATTACATTACTGTTTATCCTTCGCCAGCACCACAAGCCATAGCGCAAAGCGGAGATACACTTTTTGCAAATGCAGGAGCAAACTCTTATCAGTGGTATTACAACACTACTCTAATAAACGGAGCAACAGATTATTTTTACCTCGCGACCGGGAGTGGGGATTACAATGTAGTGGCAGCAGACGGGAACGGGTGTGAAGTAGAAGCGGTGATTTTTAATGTTGTAGCTGGTCTAGAGTCGATGGACGACAGTGGACAGTTGACAGTATTTCCGAATCCGGTAGGGGATAAAGTCAGAATTCAAATCCCGATAGCTATCGGGATAGAAGTTAAAAGTGGAACATCCGTTGAGATTTCGATTTATAATGTGGTAGGAGAGAAAGTGTGGAATGGATTGCAAGAACCAAAAACAACAAATCTTGAGGTGGAAATCAATGTTTCACAATTAGTACAAGGCATATACTTCCTTGAACTGTCTCCAGGTGACAAAACTTTCCGGGCTAAATTCGTTAAGCAATAACTTTTCATTGCGTTTATTCATTTAGGGGAAACCATTTTTTTGCAAAAAAAACTTAGACTGATGATATCCAATAGAAAATACGTGAACAGAAGGACCTGGTAATTGAACGGCTGGCGGGTCATTAATGCAATAAGTCATTGAACAGCCGGTAAATGCTTTTTTTTTCGTCAAAAGAGGGCTTGGAAATCAGGCAATAAAAGTTATTTTTGGAAATATCTTTTGCAACCACATGGAGAAACTTTTCTTAATCCAACGGTCCATCTGCCGTCACTCAGGTGCAGTTAAAAATATTCACATAGCTGGACTTTTTCTAATTTTCAATTTAACATCATTCGTTATTGATTGTGCATCCGCGCAAAACCCATTGGTGAAAATGTGGGATAGTAGGTTTGGAGGAGACAGCAGCGATTACTTAACTTGTTTTCAACAAACAACCGATAGAGGATATATTCTTGGCGGATGGTCCAATTCAGGAGTCAGCGGAGATAAAACACAAGCTGTGTGGGGAGGTTATGATTATTGGATTGTAAAAATTGATTCCCTCGGTAACAAACAATGGGATAAAAATTTCGGAGGAGATGGTGATGAAGAACTTTTTTGCCTGCAACAAACGGCTGATGGCGGATACATACTCGGAGGCCTATCCACCTCAGGGATAAGCGGAGATAAAACACAACCTAACAGGGATACAGCAAACTATTATTCTGATTATTGGATTGTGAAAATAGATTCCCTCGGCAACAAGCAATGGGATAAGGACTTCGGAACATCAAGTGTAGAGTACCTTTATTCTTTACAGCAAACTGCAGATGGTGGATATATTCTCGGAGGAACAGCCGGTTCTCAAATCAACGGAGATAAAACGCAAGCCGGATGGGGAAACCTTGAATACTGGATTGTGAAAACAGATTCACTCGGCAACAAGGAATGGGATAAGGACTTCGGGGGAACAGATTATGATCAGTTTAGCTCTTTGCAGCAAACCGCTGACGGCGGATATATTCTCGGAGGATTTTCAGCTTCCGGAATTGGCGGAAATAAAACACAATCCAACTGGGGAGATTGGGATTACTGGATTGTAAAAATTGATTCACTTGGTATTATTCAGTGGGATAAGGACTTCGGTGGGGCCCAGAATGATTGGTTGTCTTCGTTGCAACAAACTTCTGATGGTGGATTTATACTTGGAGGACATTCCATTTCTGGTATTGGCGGAGATAAAACACAGGGAACGTGGGGAGGATTTGATTACTGGATTGTAAAAGTTGATTCACTTGGAAATAAACAATGGGATAAGGACACCGGAGGATCTGGCCACGAAGATCCTTTCGGAAACGTTTCGCAAACTTCAACTGGAGGATATTTACTTGCAGGGAATTCCGGATCCTACATCAGCGGAGATAAAACAGAAAATAATTTGGGACTTGAGCAAAGCTGGATTGTCAAAACCGATTCTCTTGGCAATAAAATTTGGGATAAAACTATTTTTCTTTTAGGGCATTCTGAAATGGGTTTGGCAACGCAAACAAGAGACGGATGTTATGCAATTGTAAATTGTGATAATGGCGCAATCGGCGGATACAGAACGCAACCCTCCCACGGACTTCAGGATTACTGGATTGTTAAATTTTGCGAAATCTTACGCGCATACTTTACTTCACCTCAATACATCTGCCCAAATACCTGCACCGATTTTGTAAATCTTTCTTTCAACGCAACCAGCTACCAGTGGTCCTTTCCCGGAGCCACGCCGGATACAAGCACAGCCACCAACCCAACAAATATCTGTTACTATAACCCAGGTAATTACGATGTGCAACTCATAGCAACAGATTCAAACGGCAGCGATACCCTTTTACTTAGCAACTTCATTACTGTTTATCCTGCACCGGTACCACAGGCAATCACCCAAATCGATGATACGCTCTATGCAAATGCAGGAGCATTCACTATCCAATGGTATTTCAACAGCACGCTTATCAGCGGGGCAACTAATTATTATTATGTGGCACAGGCAAGTGGCGATTACAGTGTAGTGTGCACAGATGCGAACGGGTGTGCGGTGGGAGAGTCGATTTTCAACGTTATCGCTGGTCTAGAGTCGATGGCCGACAGTCGACAGATAATTGTATTTCCGAATCCGGTTGGGGATAAAGTCAGAATTCAAATCCCGATAGCTATCGGGATAGAAGTTAAAAGTGGAACATCCGTTGAGATTTCGATTTATAATGTGGTAGGAGAGAAAGTGTGGAATGGATTGCAAGAACCAAAAACAACAAATCTTGAGGTGGAAATCAATGTTTCACAATTAGTACAAGGCATATACTTCCTTGAACTGTCTCCAGGTGACAAAACTTTCCGGGCTAAATTCGTTAGGCAATAACTTTTCATTGCGTTTATTCATTTAGGGGAAACCCTACTTTTGCAAAAACATTTTAACGGATGATACCCATACAGAAAATACGTGAACAGAAGGACCTGGTAATTGAACGGCTGAAGGTCAAAAATTTTGAAGCTGCTGCAATTATCAACCAGGTACTTGAAATAGATGAAACAAGGCGCGCTACACAAAAAGAACTGGATGCACTGCTGAATGAAGCCAACCAGCTTGCCAAACAGGTTGGTGAACTGATGAAAAGCGGGAAGAAAGCAGAAGCCGAAGAATTAAAAAATAAAAGTTCAGCGCTCAAAGAAACATCGAAACAACTTGGCGAGAAATTAGCAGACGCAGAAAAACAGCAACAGGAATTAATTGTCAAACTTCCTAATATTCCTTCTGAAAAAGTTCCGCGGGGAAAAACGCCGGAAGAGAATGAGAATATTCACGAAGAAGGAACTGCACCGGCACTTCATCCAGAAGCAAAACCCCATTGGGAGCTCACTTCAAAATACGATATCATTGATTTTGAACTCGGCGTGAAATTGACGGGAGCGGGATTTCCTGTGTATAAAGGCAAAGGTGCAAGACTTCAGCGCGCACTCATTAATTATTTCCTCGACCAGGCAACTGAGAATGGTTACAAAGAAATTCAACCACCGATTTTAATCAATGAAGACAGTGGTTTCGGAACCGGGCAATTGCCGGACAAAGAAGGACAGATGTACCATGTTGGGATAGATAATTTATTTTTGATTCCGACCGCAGAGGTTCCTGTCACAAACATTTACCGGGATGTGATTGTTAAAGAAAGTGACTTCCCTATAAAGATGTGTGCCTATACACCGTGCTTCAGGAGAGAAGCAGGAAGTTATGGTAAGGACGTTCGGGGCCTGAACCGTTTGCACCAATTCGACAAGGTAGAAATCGTGCAACTGCAGCATCCTGATAAATCCTATGAAACATTGGAAGAGATGAAAGAATATGTTGCATCATTGCTTCGTTCTCTTGGTCTTCAGTTCCGCATATTAAGGTTGTGTGGTGGCGACATGAGTTTTGCCTCTGCCCTCACCTACGACTTTGAAGTATATAGTGCAGCACAGAAAAAGTGGCTGGAGGTGAGTTCCGTTTCCAACTTTGAATCTTTTCAAAGCAACAGGATGAAACTACGCTTTAAAGATCCAAACGGAAAAAACCAGCTTGCCCACACCTTAAACGGAAGTGCGCTTGCCTTGCCGAGAATTGTTGCAGCATTGCTCGAAAATTTTCAATCGATAGAGGGAATAATAATTCCGGAAGTTCTACGTTCTTATACAGGATTCGCTGCTATCAGTTAGTCGTTATCCGTTAATCGTTATTCGTTGACCAGAAATAAATTGTTTTCATTAGTCAAAATTAAGATGTCCTCCAGTTCATTGTCGTCATCCATTTCCAAAATCTTCCTTGGGTTAATGCTTTTTTGCTCCCTTGCCGTTTCCGGTCAACCGCCGGGCAGCAACCGACAATTGGCTGACCAGTATATGACCAATTTCGAGTACGACAAAGCCGCGGCGATCTACGATAAAATTTATGACAAGGATCCATTCGGCATTTACCCGAACTACCTGAAGTGTTTACTTGCCTTGAGAAATTACGATGCTGCTGAAAAGCTCGTGAAGAATATTTCAAAAAAAAATCCGGACAATTCAGCATATGCAATTGACCTTGGTTTTATTTATGAATCGAAGGGAGATGTGAATAAAGCAAAGCAGACCTACGACAAAGCTATTAAATCGCTTCAGCCGGACCAGGGACAGATTATTACGATTGCCAATGCTTTTTTCGCACGGCAGAACTGGGACTATGCATTGGCTACCTACATCGAAGGAAAGAGATTGCTGCGGGGTATTTATTCATTCAACTTTGAAACGGCAGAAGTATTTTTTCAGAAGCAGGAATATGAAAAGATGATAGATGAATACCTGAATGCTGTTGCGGAGAACCAGGTGTATTTGCAAAGTGTCCAGAATATTTTGCAAGCGCGAATCGGGAACGATCCTGACAATTCACGATCTACATTATTGAGACAGGCACTGCTTAGAAGGACACAACGCGATCCGGATCAAAGTATTTTTTCCGAAATGCTGATCTGGCTCTTCATCCAGCAAAAAGATTTCGAAAGTGCATTCATTCAATCCAAAGCATTGGATAAACGTTTGCGGGAGGACGGCTCGCGTGTGATGAACATCGGCAACATGAGTGAAGCCAATCTTGATTACCCGGCAGCAATAAAATGCTACCAGTATGTTGTTGACAAAGGAAAGAATAGTCCGAATTACATTCCTGCCAGAATGCAGTTACTGGATGCAAGGAATAAAAATATCACAAGTGAAGGCAGCTATACAAAGGAAGACCTGCTGACGCTCGAAAGTGAATACCAGGCAACACTTGGAGAATTGGGAAGAGATGCAACCACCGCGCCGTTGATCAGTGGATTGGCGCATCTTGAAGCATTCTATCTTGACAATACTGATTCTGCAATTGCATATCTTGAAGAAGCGATTTCCTTTGCGAATATCAGCAAGCAGGTTCAGGCACGTTGCAAACTTGAGCTGGGTGACATTTATTTATTTACCGGCAACGTTTGGGATAGTGATTTACTTTATGCGCAGGTGGATAAAGCCTTTAAGAATGATCCCCTGGGACAGGAAGCGAAATTCCGTGGTGCACGTCTTGATTATTTTCGCGGAGATTTTCTTTGGTCAGAAGCACAGCTTGATGTATTGAAAACAGCTACGACGCAATTGATCGCGAATGATGCGCTGGAACTGGCATTGCTGATCTCTGACAATCCGGGGCCGGATTCATCATTCGATGCACTCACTGTATATTCAAAAGCTGATCTGTTGAACTTTCGCAATAAAAAAGATGAAGCCTTGCATACATTGGATTCCCTTGTGCAAGGTTTTCCTGATCATTCCCTTATTCAATATTCACTTTATAAAAAGGCAATGATCCTGGATGCTAAAAGAAATTATGGTGAGGAGGACTCCTTGCTTAGAAAAGTAGGTGAGCAATATGGTGACGGTATTCTTGCTGATGATGCTCTTTTTCACCGCGCTGAACTTTATGAGAAACGATTCAAAGACAATTCAAAAGCAATGGAACTTTACCAGGATCTACTCACGAAATTTCCGGGCAGTCTTTATGTGGTCGAAACCAGGAAAAGATTCCGTGCTTTGCGGGGTGATGCATTGAACTGATTCCCTCTTTTCATTTACTTTTACTGCAACCTGATTTTATCGTCACAGGGCCGATCTGCGCTCTGTTAGAATAGCTTAACAATATTTTTCCAATTTTTAGAAATGAATAACCAGGAAATCATCACCAAGTTCTACGAATCATTTTCGCGCGCTGATGCTGAAGGCATGGTAAAACTATATGCTGATGACATTGTTTTCAGTGATCCTGCTTTCGGAGAACTGAAAGGTGATGATGCAAAAAATATGTGGCGCATGTTAATTCAAAACAGCAAGGGTAAGATTAAAATTACATTTGCTGATGTAACTGCAGATGGGCATTCGGGGTCTGCAAACTGGATAGCAGAATATACTTTCAGCCAGACAGGAAGATTTGTAGTCAACAAGATTGTTGCACATTTTGAATTTAAAGAAGGCAAAATCAGCAGACACACAGACCATTTTGATTTGTGGAAATGGACGCAACAGGCTTTGGGATGGAAAGGCTATTTATTAGGATGGTCTTCGTTCATGAAAAATAAAATACAGATACAGACAAATAACTTATTGAAAGTATATCGCAACAAAAGAGATTCAGCACCGTCAAATTAACCATTCAAAACAGTCCTATGAAATTATCAAACAATATTATTTTAATTACCGGCGGAACATCAGGAATTGGTCTGGCCCTGGCTGAAAGGTTTATCAAAGAACATAACACCGTTATCATTTGCGGAAGGCGTGGATCCTTATTAGAGGAAATTGCCATTCGATTTCCAACCATCATCACCAAAGTTTGTGATTTATCAGTAGCAGAAGAGCGGGAAAATCTATACAAATGGATCTCAGAAAATTACGGTTCCTTAAATGTGCTGGTAAACAATGCCGGCATTCAGCAATGGATGTCTATTTCCGACAACAATTTTTTTCAACGCGCAAAAGAAGAAATCGCAATTAATATCGAGGCACCTGTTCACCTGACTTCACTATTTATAAATTTATCATCGCTCAATACAATTGTAAACATCACTTCCGGGCTGTCTTTTGTACCTCTTACCAAAACCCCTGTGTATTCAGCTACTAAATCTTTTTTTCATTCGTTTACATTATCGCTGCGGCATCTATTGAAAGAAAAAAATATCGAAGTCATTGAAATGATTCCCCCTGCGCTCAACACCGATCTTGGCGGAAAAGGGTTACATGATACAGCTCCACCGGTAAGTGCGTTTATTGATTCTGTTTTTGAACAGTTAAAAGCCGGGGAGACGGAGCTTACCTTTGGTTTCAGTGAAGCCATGAGTAAAGCAGGACCAGAAGAAATTAAGAACGCTTTTGCCCGGTTGAACCCTTCAAGTTAAATGCGCAAATTGTTCTAAAAACCTTTTACCTTCGGAGAAAAATAAAATCCTATGATTCTCTTTCTGCTCGGTATTTTTCTTTTTATATTTTCAACAAGGGTTGCAACGTTATTTCCCTTTCGCCAATCGCTGCCTCAAATTATTAAAGTTGCGGGCCTCGCACTTGCAATCGTCGGTATCAGCAATGCCTGCTTCAAGCAGATTGATGCCGGAAATGTAGGAATACAAACCTTGTTCGGTAAAGTCCAACCAGGTATTCTCGAAGGTGGACTGCATTTTATAAATCCACTTTTCGAAGTACATACGATGGATGTAAAAACACAAAACTATACGATGTCCGCTACATCTACGGAAGGAGATCAGTCCGGTGATGATGCGATACGCGTCTTGAGCGCAGATGGATTGGAAGTGATCATTGACCTCACTATTTTATACCGTGTTGTTCCCGCAGAAGCACCGCGTCTCTACCGTGAAGTAGGTATTGATTATAAGAACGTGATCGTACGCCCGATTACCCGCACAAAAATCCGGGACAATGCTGTATATTATGATGCAGTGGCATTATATTCCGGAAAACGGGATGAGTTCCAGGTAAAAATTTCCGAAAGCATTGAAAAGGATTTTAATTCCCGCGGACTGATACTCGAACAATTGCTGATTCGCAATATTACTTTACCACAATCTGTGAAGGCAGCCATCGAATCGAAAATAAATGCAGAGCAGGAATCGCAGAAGATGCAATTCGTACTACAAAAAGAACGGCAGGAAGCAGATCGCAAAAGAGTCGAAGCACAAGGTATTGCCGATTACCAGCGCATCATCAACAGTGAACTTTCAGATAAATTGTTGCAATACGAAAGTATAAAAGCACAAAAAGAAATTGCTTTGTCACCCAATGCGAAAGTGATCATCATGGGAAAAGGTAACGGACAAGTGCTTATCAGCGATAAATGAAATGAATCCTTTGTTGCATATTTATAGAAAATTAATTTTCATTGATATCAAATAATAAACCGACCAATGGCAAAAGAAGAAGGAACAAAAGAAAATGTGTGGAAATTAAAAACGCCGTCCCTTTCATCCGAGTATACCATGCATAAAGATGAAAAAGATGGTAAAGAAATACTGGTATGTACTGTTGGTAAAACAGTTTTGCATTATGACTATCGATGTCTTGCTGACCTGCATGCAATGCTGAAGAAGCATGGGGACTGGATGGATCTTGGAAGTGCTGATGAACAGAAACCTGCAAAAGAAGGAACTGTGGAGGCCTGGGGACGATCTGCAAAAAATCCAGTTGGTGGATGGTATGGATTGAAGAAAGGACTTCGCGGTCGTTTCGGAATGTATCTCCCACCATTGATGGAAAAACTCGGCCTCGCAGAAGTCACGCATGAGGCAAAAGGAAATAAGATGAGGGCTAAATAATTCAGGAAGGGTAGATGCGTCTGAATAAATTCATCAGTGAAAGTGGTTTGTGCTCGAGGCGGGAAGCAGATCGCTACATCGAACAGGGAAACGTTTTTATCAATGGCAAGCGTGCAACAATAGGAGACCGCGTGATGCCCGGAAATAAGGTGATGGTTAACGGTCACCTGCTGGAACCGAGGGAAGCATCGAATACAATTATCATCGCCCTTAATAAACCTGTTGGCATTACATCAACAACTGAATCGAATGTAGCCGGAAACATTGTTGATTTTGTAAATCACAGCCAACGGATCTTTCCTATTGGCCGGCTGGACAAAGATTCGCAAGGACTTATTCTCTTAACCAATGACGGGGATATTGTAAATAAAATTCTGCGTGCAGGGAATGAACACGAGAAGGAATATGTTGTCACCGTCAATCAACCGATTACCGAAAATTTTCTTTTGTCGATGGCGCGCGGTGTTCCTGTTGATGACCGTACCACCAAAAAATGTGTTGTAAAACAGGAAGGAACATTTCTATTTCGCATTGTTCTCATACAGGGATTGAACAGGCAGATCAGAAAAATGTGCGAACACTTCGGCTATGAAGTTACCAAGCTGGAGCGTGTGCGCATCATGAACATCGGCTTGAAAGGAATACCTGTCGGAGAATGGCGTGAACTCGATCCTGAAGAGATAGAAGATATTTATAAAAAGACTTCATATTCTGATGCCGGTGCACAAAAAAATCAGCATGAGAAAAAAGATGCAAAGAAAAAGAAACCCGCTGCCGTAAATGCGAATCCTGACAACAGGAACAAGTTCAAAAAACATGGAGCAGGAAAAGGAAAGACACAGTCATCCCGCCAAGGGACGGATAGTTCAGGGCGAAAG
>JBDTTM010000081.1:0-12064 GCA_039930605.1 Bacteroidota bacterium | reverse complement strand
TTTTTGTGCGCGCTTCTTCCGGAGATGATGGCCTGGAAACAATCATGAAAGAGATCGGAAAAATGGATAAGAAATCATTCGGTAGTAAGCAATTCAGCAATTATGAAGACCGTTTTCAATATTTCATAGGTGCAGCTTTATTAATATTGATACTTGAGTTCATCATCAGCAACAGGAAAAGTAAATGGATGGAGAAAGTGAATGTTTTAATCAGTGGAAAATGAAAAAAATAAATGGTAATAAAATGTTCGGATTCTTTAAACGGACAAAACTTTCGCAATTATTTTTGCTTTGTATTTTCATTTATTTAAATGCCAGCGCACAAACAGAAAGAAAACTGGTTAGAGAGGGGAACCAGATGTATAAAGACAAAAAGTACAGTGATGCAGAGGTCAATTATAAAAAGTCTCTGGGAGCAAATAAAGATTCCAAACCTGCACAGTTCAACCTGGGCGATGCCTATTACAAGCAGGGGAAATATGAAGATGCGGCGAAACAGTTTGAAAGTATTTCCTCAGACAAAAACCTGGACAAAGAAAATCAATCAAAGGCATTTCACAACCTCGGAAATTCATACCTGCAAACAAAAAAATTCCCGGAAAGTATTTCTGCATTTAAAAACGCGCTTAAATTAAATCCGAAGGATAACGAAACGCGGTATAATCTTGCTTATGCACAAAGTATGTTGCAACAGCAGCAGCAACAACAAAAACAGCAGCAGGACCAGAACAAGGATCAAAATAAGGATCAGAACAAAGACCAAAAGGGGCAAAAAGATCAGAAAAAAGATCAGCAACAACAGCAGCAAAAGGAACAACAGCAAAAAGCAGATCAAAAGAAAGACGAAGAGAAACAGGCGCAAGCCCAGAAGCGTGATAAGATTTCCAAAGAAGATGCCGAGAAAATATTGCAGGCACTTAACAACGATGAGAAGAACACCCAGAAAAAGCTTACTAAGAAAGATGCTACGCGCCTTTCAATAGATAAAAACTGGTAGAAACGAAGTACTAATTATTACGAATGTATAAATTTAAGATGTTCATCATTGCGACGCTACATGTTCTCTGGAATAAGAAGTTAGTTTAGATTTGTATATTATTAAAGTGAATAGTAATATCAAATATACATCTGTAATTGTACCGGCATTGATGCTATGCCTGTCCAGTCTATTTTCCTATGCTGAAGAAGCAAAGTTCACTGCATCATCTTCAAACAATACCGTTGCTGTGGGAGATCAGGTCCAGGTCACTTTCCAGCTTGAGGGCAGTGGGAAAAATTTCACTGCACCTAACTTTGCTGACTTCAACATACTGATGGGACCGAGCCAAAGCACTTCAATGCAATTCATCAATGGCTCCATGTCACAATCCATTTCCTTCACTTATATCATCCAGGCAGTGAAAGAGGGTGTTTTCAAGATTCCGCCGGCATCTATAGAAACAGCAGGAAAAAAGATTCAATCCAATACAATTGCGATTACAGTGGTGAAGGGTGGAAATAATTCGCAACAGCAACAAGGCAACAATCAGCAACAACAGCAACAGGGAAATAAAAGTGGAAATAATGCCGTACAATCCGGCGGTAAAAATGTTTTCTTTAAAGTATCTGTTGGGAAATCCAATATATATCGCGGAGAGAATGTGCTTGTTACCTACAAGCTCTATACGAAGGTGACCCTGGTAAATTATGGCTTGAATAAAATGCCTTCCCTCGATGGATTTTTCAGCCAGGAAATCCAAATGCCTCAGCAACTGGAGTTTCACGTCGAAAATGTTGATGGCGTGCAATATAAAGTAGCTGACATCAAGAAACTCGTCTTGTTTCCACAAAGAACAGGAACGCTGACCCTTGACCCCATGGAAGGTGAAGTTGTGGCCCGCATGCAGGTGAAGCGCCAGCAAAGCCGCGATCCCTTCGACCAGTTTTTCAACGATCCCTTTTTTAACAATCCATTCTTCAATAATTCTGTACAGGATATCCCGATCAAGTTAAAAAGTGACCCGGTGAAAATCAATGTGAGGGAACTACCTGATGGTGCTCCTTCGACTTTTAACGGAGCTGTCGGAAAGTTTACAATGGAGGCATCTCTCGATAAGAAGGAAACCAAATCGCACGATGCTGTAACATTAAAAGTAAAAATTGCAGGGAAAGGAAATCTAAAACTCATCGATCCACCAAAAATTGAATTCCCTCCTGACTTTGAAACCTATGATCCAAAAGTAACTGCCAATGTGAATGCTGCCCCCGGCGGCGTAAGCGGAAGTAAGACTTTTGAATACCTGGTAATTCCCCGGAATGCCGGAGAGTATAAATTTACCGTTGGCGGCTTCACCTTTTTTGACCTGGACAACAATAAATATGAAACTGCGCCGGGTGTTGATTTTGTCCTCAAGGTTGACAAAGGCGATGAAACAACAACCACAACAGTTTCCGGTGTTTCCAAATCGGATGTCCAGTTTCTCGGAAAAGATATTCGCTTTATCAAAACCAATCCCCCTGTATTCATTCAAAATAAAGGAGTGCTCTATAACTCTCCTTTATTTTATACACTTTGTGGTGCACCAGCATTGCTTTTTATATTTCTTTTTATTTTCAGAAAACGATATGAAGAAATGCAAAGCAATGTTACATTACTCAAGAGCAGGCGTGCAAATAAGGTGGCAATGAAAAGACTGAGTGCAGCAAAGAAGTCTTTGGTTGAAAACAATACAGAAAAATTTCTGGACGCAATGTTCCAGGCGCTATGGGGATTTGTAAGTGACCGTTTACAGATTCCGGTTTCGGAATTATCTAAAGAGAACGTTTCAATTGCACTTGCTGCCAAAAATGTTTCCACAGAATCGGTTACTAAGTTCAATGAAACCCTTGATTCACTTGAGCTGGCACGCTTCGCAAAAGGAATCGCTTCTTCTAACCAGGAAATATACAAGAAGGGAATTGACGTCATCAGCAAACTGGAGGAAGAAATAGCATGAGTGTACATTCCCATCATATTATTCAACAGCGACGAAAATATTCAACTCTGAGAATGTTCGTACTTATTGCATTTTCCTTCGTTACTATGTTGGCAAAAGCAAACGATCCCGCCACTGAATTTCAAAAAGCAAATGGACTATACCAAAAGCAGAATTATGACAGTGCGGCTCAAATTTATGAATCCCTTGTTGCACAGGAATACAAATCTGCTGAAGTCTATTTCAACCTGGCCAACTGCTACTATAAATCAGATCATATTTCTAAAGCAGTGCTAAACTATGAGCGTGCATTGAAAATTCAACCTGACGATGAAGACATCACATTCAACCTGAAAGTTGCTCAACTGCGTGTGGTCGACAAAATAGAAACCGTTCCTGATATTTTTTACAGGAGATGGATCAAATCTATTGCTACAGCTTTAACAACTGATGGCTGGAGCCGTTTTGTAATTGGCTGTATCTGGATCATGTTTCTTTTTGCTACCGTTTATATTCTTTCACCACGAATTGCTTTGCGGAAAACCGGGTTTATCCTGTCATCCTTTTTCCTTGTTATTTCCTTCTGTGCATGGCTCTTAGCCCAACAAAGCTATGTAAACCATATCCTGCAAAAGAGCGCAATAGTTACCAGTGTAAGTGCTTATGTGAAAAGTTCGCCCGGAGATAACAACACTGATCTTTTTCTTCTTCATGAAGGAACGAAGATGGATATACTTGATGAATACGAGAACTGGGTAAAAATCCGCATCGCCAATGGAAGTATTGGCTGGGTTAGAAGTTCAGTGTTGGAAGAGATATAATTTCTTTCCTGCACCGGTTACATTGACAAACTCAGTCAATTTTTTCTACGTTTGCAACACACATTTTTTCCAAAATAGTATCATGCAGGAATTTATACTTCTTATCTGCAACCAATGACCAAACGGACATTTTACCGGGTTATGCTTCTTTTCATTTTCCTGATTATTTTATTCTATTTTTTTCAATCAGGATTGTATCACCTGCATTCAAATAAAAGTATTTCAGAAGCTGAGAAATTAATTTTGCTGAATGAAGCGGGACATTCACTGCCGTCTCTTGACGTACCAGTTGGCTCAATTTTGATTTACAATGATACCATTCTGGCGACTGGTCACAACACTGTAAGGATGGATAGCAACGTTGCAGGCCATGCAGAAATCAATGCCATCAATAATGCGATCAGGAAAACAGGATTTGAAAAATTTTCCCTTTTAAACAGGGACAAATTAATACTCGTAAGCACCTTCGAACCGTGCATGATGTGCCGGGGAGTAATCCTGGAATATAATATTCGCCATGTTTACTTTTTGAAAGGAAAAGGAATATTCAATTGGTTGAAAAATGATTTCAGGCAATTCCGTTATGAATGGAACAAAAGAAAAAGCGCAGGAGATGAATTACAGGATTCATTGTTCCTGCTCCATCCAAAATACAAAGAGCAAAACAGCAATTGACGGTTATTCCTTATCCCCTTCCGATTTCTTTCGCTGGCTCCAGTGCCATTTCACAATACTCTCTTCCCGTTTGATCAGTCGTTCAATATTGCGTTGGTGCGTGACCAGCACCATGATTGCCACTGCTAATGAAAATATATTAATACTTGAATTGGTACTGTAGAAAACCATGATTACAACAGGGAATGTGATTCCGCTAATCATGCTGCTCAGTGACACATATCCGCTAACAAAAAGTGAAATCAAAAAAACCAAGGCACAAATTAATGCGGCTTGCCAATGGATAGCCGATAAAATTCCCAGCATCGTTGCAACGCCTTTACCACCGCGGAATCCTACATAAACAGGAAAAATATGACCGAATAAAGCGCATACACCCAATGCCAGTTCAAAATCAATAAACTCGGGACTGCCGGGGTTATTATCGCCGATGACGAATGCAAGTTTTACAGCGAGAAATCCTTTTAATACATCCATCAACAACACCGGTATCCCTGCTCTTTTCCCCAATACGCGAAACGTATTTGTAGCACCGGCATTGCCGCTTCCAAACTCACGTACGTCAATATTATAAAATGTACGTCCAACCCAAACCGCGCTTGGAAAACTTCCTATTAGATAAGCAAGGAGCAGACCGAATATGTTGATGGATGTTAGCAGAACGTAGTTACTGTGGATGGTTAATTTATCGCAATCTAAGGAATAACCGGAACAGAAGGAATTCTATTTTTCTTCTTCAGTTTTTTCTTCCTCTCCCTGCTGTGGTATCGCATTAAACTTTTTCATAAAATTCTTCACTGCACGATCTGTAGTCAGCATGAATTCAAAATCAGGTTTGTCCTTTTCTTTATTCACCCGTTTTTCCGGCTTCAGTTTATTAATGGCATCATTGAATGCAGTTTGTGTAGACAAAGTCTGCATAACACCGCGTGAATAGCTGAAATAAAACCAAGTTTGCTTTTCGGGCTCAAGATATACAGTTATTACATCACCTGTACGTTTATGAACAATCTCGATATAACCGGTTACAAATTTATTCACGGAGGTTTTGTCAATACTTCCAAGCCCTATTGGCCCGATTGATTTGAAAGTACGTGCATCCTTATCCCATTTCATTTTCACATCAGTAAAGAATAAGGTATGCCTGAGTTCATCGGGCATTTTCTTGAAGGCTCCATAAAGATTCATTTCCGTAATGAGTTTTTCTGCTTTGTCTTTACCTGCAAATTCGCCAAGGCCCTTTTCATAAGTCAACCTTCCATTGTCTGCTGTAGGAGAAAGTGAGGCATTCTGTCCGAAGTAGTCACTCATGTTTTTAAGCGCATCTTCATTGAAATAAAAATCCATGGCCATCATCAAATCGAGCCTGGTACTGTCATTGTTCCAGTTATAAGTAACATTTCCAGCTGTAAGCATTTTCAGCTGGCCAACGTCGGCGCCAAAGTTGAGTTTGCCTTCAGAATACACAATACATTTCTGGTTATTCAGGCTCACATATTCGCCTGGTAAATTCGGCTTGTCCATTTTTTCTTTGGTAGTAATCCTGAATTCATTTGCGGGCTTGTTGTAAGTGAGAAATCCCTTCGCATCAATCATCGCAGAATCACGCGCATTATTTTTTGGAGCAAGAAATGCTGCATAAACTCCTTTGCTGTCTACGCTTTGACTTTGGAAAACACCTGCCCGCAGGCGGTCTCCGTTATCAGCAACAGCACTTTCTATCGGGATCATTACGTTCTCAGGATCCACTTCATTGGTGAAACGGATCCAGCTGGCAGGAACGCTGTCACAACCGAAAGTGGGTTTTGCATACCCGGAGAATACCAGGTGTTGCTTGGATGCAGCAAGGTGCACATTGCCTTTGTATCCAAACATCGGGCTTAAGTGGAAGTCTTCTGTTTCGTTGATCTCTGCATCTGCAACCGTTTGATAAGTTGTATCCACCGTGATTTTCTCAAAATGAAAATGCTTTTTTGCATTCGTCTCATCTACATAATCATAATCTCCGCTTCCCTCATATTTTTTCCGCCCGAGAATATTTACACTTGCATTGTAAATCGTATGGTAACGGGTTGTATTATTTGCAACGATGCGTGCATTGTTGAGGGTGCGCATTTTTGCATAACGTTCAACAACCACAATGCCACTGTCCGGGATCACAGACGCATCACCGGTTTGTATCAACGCCACCTTATCAGCTTTAATGAGGTAATCACGCAATGAATATTTTGCATGCGGAGCTTTGAACCGCAATGAATCCTGTGTTGGTTCCACGCTGATAAATTCTGATCCTGTCAGGTTTAACCCGGACAAAGCAGTATCAGCAACCGTCTGTGTGGAAGAGCTGCTGGAACTCATCTCAATTTCCTTGTTATCCATGTACCATGCAAACTGGTCGATAAAACAAATGTATTGATTCAGCGGAAACTTTACATAAGAGCCGCCACCGTTGGATTTGAAATCACCGACACGTTTATCAAAATCAATATGTGCCTGTACGTTATTCGTGGAAAACGCAAGGGCATTGGTGTTATCACTGGTGAGACGGAAATCGGAAGTATCAGCATCAAAAACGTTTTGCTTATAGCGGAAGAGATTTGATTCCAACTCCGATGCAGCAAAGGTCATGAGGCCGTTTCCTGTCAGGCCAGATGGTTTGAGCTGAAGATTTCCTGCCAATACTGCCTGGCTTTCAAACATGTCGATCGGATCTGTTTTCTGCTTCACATACATCACGTCCTTTTTTGGCATCCAATGGAGGTAAACATCATGGGCCTTGACGTCGGGAAATTCAACATTTGCATAAATTGTCTTCTTGTTTACAAAATCCTTTGCATCAGCATTCATGGAATCCGGCAGGAAGATATAACGATCACTGTGGGATGTGGAAGTGATGTAGTCAATCTTCCCGGAACCGATCAGTCCATCATTGCTTAAAGAAAGCTTATCTGTAAAAGTTCCTTTGCCTCCGTACGCAGGCCAGCCATTGTCCGCTGTGTATCGAATCAAACCCAATGATAAATCGGGCTGGAGTGAAAGTGAATCCCTAAAGTCAGCAAAAATACCTGCGCTCACAAATTCTCCACCAAACTTCAAACCTGCTTTACTGAAATTATCCAGCGAGTCGATTGTAAATGGATCCAGGTGGAAATAAAAGTTTTCTTTTCCATAGACACCTTCCTGTATGTATGGGCGGTCATAGAAAACATAAGAATCCTTCTTGCTGTTGAAAATAGGGTATTGCGGATATGGTTTCAGCCCACTCTTATTTCCCTGGAAATCGATGAGCAAATCACCGGTGATATTTTCCAGCACACTTCTGACGTACACCAACTTCTTATTTCCGAATTCATCAACTTCGGAATTGTCATCTTCTACCTTTAACCTGAGTGAATCGACATTATTCAGGTTCACTTTAAAATTCTGATAGTCGAAAGCAAAATCCTTTCCATAGAAATCAAACCGTGATGCTTTTACCCTGCCACCGAAAGTAAAGTCCCGGTTTTTCTGAATATGAACCTCCTGGTTGCTTGGAAAGATAACCACGTTCTGCGAATCGCTCAATACAATCTGTGAGACGCCACGCATGGTAATTTCAAAATTCAAAAGGTTGATGCTGGCATTGGGCTTGGCATTGATTACAGATTCAAACTGTATTACATCATAGTCTGTTTTTCCTGTGTTGGCCAACAGGTAATAGTACAGGCGGTCTTTCACGACTGCTTTATCTTCTACTACATCGTACGTAACAAAACCCTGGTTGCTGAGTGCAATCAATAGCTGACGAACCTCCGGAGCTGCCATACGCATCTCTTTCGCCAACTCGGTTGTGTACACCACCTTAGTATCATGCTTCTCACAATATTGCTTCACTATGAACATGGGATGCATTTCGCTCAGTCCCTGGAGTTTTAAGAAACGGTTCTTCCTGAAAAAATTACTTGACTCAAAAACAGCCTTGCTCTCTCCCACCCCGCTGATCATTTTCATATCTATGATCGGATCATCAATTTTCCAGTACAAGCCATCAAAGAAAAGATCAAGGTTATGGTAACTGTCAAAACATGGACTTTGATTTTTTCCTTCTCCTCCCCTGATCAACGCAAGTTCACGGTCTTTCACAATGTATTTAAATTCAACACCGGGATGATAGATCGAATCCTTCCCATAATAAATGGTGATGGAGGCATTATCGGCAGTCACCTTATCCTTCCTTACAACAAATGCCTTTGAACCTGCAACGAGGAAAACATGCTTATCACGGTAAAATATCAGGCGGGCATCCTGTTCAGCATTGCTGCTGCCGATCATGCGATTACCAATCATGCTGAATCCACCCATGTAATCAACATCAGGTACAATATTTTTAATTTCGAAGTTGGCTGTATAGGATTCGAACTTGGGATAAGAAGCATTCGCATCCGTAACATTGGCAAGAATTTTATCTGTAAATTTTCCTTCCAAAGGTTTGTTGAAATAGGTTCCATTAAAAAATGAAACGTTGTCCGCTGTAAATTCCGCTTTGGAAATGTCAATAGAATAATGGGTTAATTCAGCATGCACCGTTTTCTCATCCCATCCGGCTCTGATCCAGTTTACATTTCCTCCTTCGCCATCAAACTGCTCGCGGTTTGGAAAATAAATTCCATGCGTATTATAAATGACAGAGGAATCCCCCTTCGTTGTACACAACAGGTTCATCTGCGGAAAAATAATTTTCGCCAGCGAATCATACTCAAATTTATACTGGTTACTGGTACTGTACCATCTCACAGCAGCAGAGACATATAGCGAATTGGTCCTGAATAAATCATTGCTGATGTCTACATATTTGGTGAAGTTCTTCGGCGGCAAAAGCAAAAGCTTGTCGAGGGATTGCTGCCAGGAATCAAAGCGGTCTGCCGGCTGACCAGTCTCTGAAAAACCCGTTAACGTACTGATGTAGTTCGCAAAATCAGGGAAAGCTTTCATCCGCTTGCGCAACATTGAATTCGCGGTGCGGTAAATAGCTTCCTGCTGAGTAGAAATGAATTTACCACCCGTCCATTGCTTGTTGAAAGCATCCATCAATTCCTGGCCTTGCTTTTTATTCGTCTCCGTAAAAAACGTTTCCATTTCCTGCGGAAATTTTCCCGGATCAGGAGTGAAACTTTTAATTGATTGGGAAAATGCTTCTGTTTGGGAAAGCAACAACATCAGCATTAAAAAACCAGCGCTTCTTTTCATCGTCAAAGTATAATCAATGTCGAAAATAGTGGATTATTCAAGACGATCAACGGGAAGAAAGGAAACTTATTCGTTAAACTTTATATAAAAAAATTGCAGAAAATTAGTTTACTTTAGACGGCTTCGGGACATTTTAAATAAAAAATTGAACCACATAGGCCATATACAAAAGCCAATCATGTATTCCTATGTGTTCTATGTCATCTATGTGGCCTATGTGTTTAATCTTAACCTTCTACTGGAGAAGAATCTCAATTTGAGCTGTCACCAAATTTTGCTTTCAACATCTCTCCAACCTTTTTATCAATCGGCAGCGTAAAAGAATCTTCTGCGATTTCTGAAATCTTCAGCCACCGGAATGATTGTGCTTCATCTTTGAGTTCAACAAAATCAAATTGTTTTTGAGTAATCCAGAACTTAACAGGTGAAATAAATTTAATCATGTAATAAATACTGATCACTTGTTTTTCAGGATTAAAAGCAGAAGGTACAAAAAAGTCTGTCGTGTAAAAATGTTCGAGCACCTCCACAGGTTGAAACGTTTCCTCAATCATCTCCCGCTTCAACCCGTCTATCGTTCCTTCTCCGAATTCCAATCCACCGCCGGGCAGCTTTGTTATAAATTTTCCATAAATGTACTCGTCACTAACAAGTACATTTCCATCCTCGATGAAGATGCCGTAAACTCGAATGGTGAAAGAAGACATTGGGAAGTGATGAGGGGAAGAAGTGATTAGGTGATGAGGTGATTGAGTGATTAAGTGATTAGGTAGTCATGTTAGAAGTTTCGTTCGTCACCTGCATTGCAAGTAAAAAGCAAAGTCTTATCCTCAAGCGTCCTTGCCGGTTTCCGAAGTAGAAGATGATGAAGACGCAGCCCACGCCACCCAATCCGTTGTATTATCATTAAACTTATCCGGATCCTTTTTATTTTTAAAATCGGAGGAACCTAGTGTCGGTTTCAAGAAAGATTTCAAGATAATAATCCATAAGAATGGAATCACCCAAATTAAAACTGAATGTAATGCCTTTCGTCTCCCTGTAAAATACTTACTTCCTTTAAATTTAATTGCAAACCTAATGGTGTAAGTTAAATAGAATCCCGAAAGGAATAAAATCAATCCCAATTTCATTTCAACCTAATATTAATCGGAAACTCAACATCACCCAAGTCGTCCGGCTAGTAGGTACAACACCGCCATCCTCACCGCAACTCCATTCTCGACCTGTTGCAGAATAATAGACTGGTCACTGTCTGCAACTTCACTCGTAATTTCCACGCCCCTATTGATAGGTCCCGGATGCATCACCGTAATTTTCTTACTAAGCGAATCAAGGAGTTCTTTATTCAATCCGTACAACATCATATACTCACGCAATGAAGGAAAATATTTAATGTCCTGTCGCTCCATTTGGATGCGGAGCATATTTGCCACATCGCACCATTCCAAAGCTTTCCGAAGATTGTGTTCCACCTTCACTCCAAGAGATGAAATGTATTTCGGCATCAACGTAGTCGGACCGCATACCATGACTTCTGCACCCAGTTTCTGGAGGCAATAAATGTTAGACAATGCAACGCGTGAATGAAGAATATCTCCAACGATGACTACTTTTTTTCCTTCCACATCGCCATGCTTTTCGCGGATGGAATATGCATCAAGCAAGGCCTGCGTAGGATGTTCATGTGCACCGTCGCCTGCATTGATGATCCTTGCATCCACATGCCTGCTAAGGAATAAAGCCGCGCCTGCATTTGGATGCCGCATCACGATAATATCCACCTTCATCGCCAGGATATTATTTACGGTATCAATCAGCGTTTCTCCTTTACTAACCGAAGAAGATGAAGCCGCAAAATTGACCACATCAGCACTCAATCGCCTTTCAGCAAGTTCAAATGACAGTCTTGTGCGCGTGGAATTTTCAAAAAATAAATTGGCAACAGTCACATCTCTCAATGAAGGTACCTTCTTCATTGGACGGTTCAGCACGTCCTTGAAATTATCTGCAGTCGAAAAAACAAGTTCAATATCTTCCCTGGTAAGACTTTTTATTCCTAAGAGATGATTTGAACTGAGTGAGGACATTTATCTTTCGTTAAGAGGTTTATTACTACAATTACGTTTTCCCTTTTTTTCTGATTCTATTGCTGCTGGCTGCTGGCTACTGGCTACTGGCTGCTTGCTCCTGGCTTCTTGCCGTTCCCTTTTCCCGATGAATTCCTATTCCCTCTTGAACACAACACAATTGCAAACTGCCTACTGCCAACTGGCTACTAGCTGCTTGCCTCTGGCCACGTCCTCTACGCAATGATTACATATTCCCATTTGAACTCAAACCAACTGCCAACTGGCTGCTTGCTCCTTGCTCCTTGCCATTCCCTCT
>JBDTTM010000080.1:0-12149 GCA_039930605.1 Bacteroidota bacterium | reverse complement strand
CCCACGTGCGAAACAACTCAGGCGCTGATAACAGCCATAACACAGTAGATCGTTTCTGGCAGGTAGACGCAACAGGCACACCTACAGCAACACTCACTTTTACATGGGCAACCGGAGAAAACGCCGCACTCGGTAATGTGAACCCACGCGCACAGCGATGGGTTAGTCCTGCTTTAGGTTGGGAGCAACCGATATCAGGCCAGGTTAATCCAACTTCGCAAAGCGTGCTGGTAAGCAACGTTTCAGCATTCGGGCCCTGGGCAGTGGCGCTTCAATCCTCTCCCCTGCCAATCGAACTGCTTTCCTTTACCGCCACTCCCGTTGACAACAAAGAAGTTCTCTGCAAATGGAGCACTGCCACAGAAATCAACAATGATTTTTTTACTGTGGAGCGCAGCCACTATGCAAGCAGTTTCGAAACAGTCGGTGAAGTAGATGGTGCTGGCAACTCCACAGCAGTTTTAGGTTATTCTTTTATTGATGAACATCCTTACATGGCTGTCTCTTACTACCGTTTAAAACAAACAGATTTCAACGGCGAGTTTTCCTATTCGAAAACAGTTGCAGTTGACATCAATAAAAATAAAAGCGGAGTGCTCGTCTATCCAAATCCCACGACAGATCATTTAATCATTTCTTTTTCAGCAGCAGAAAAAGAAAAGTATTATATAAAATTATTTGATGCTGCCGGAAGGTTAATTATTTCCAAACAAGGGGAAGCATTGGAAGATGGAAATGTTATTGATGTAAATACCACAAACCTCCCGGGTGGAATTTATTCATTGCAATTTTTTACAGATGAAAAGCTGGAGCAGATAAAGGTGGTTAGAAAATAAATTTTAAACATTACACCATAAAACTTTACACAATAATTTCACCCCGTTTTTCAATCCTTAAATCCCGTTACAGGACAGTGTAGCGGGATTTTTATTGCCTTCTTTTCGCAAAATGTTGAAAAAGAAAGTAACATTAAGCTTTGCCAGTATCAAAATTTATCTATTTTTGCGCTCCCAAATAATAAAACGGTTCGGTAGTTCAGCTGGTTAGAATACATGCCTGTCACGCATGGGGTCGCGGGTTCGAATCCCGTCCGGACCGCTTACCCCTCAAATCACTCTGATTTGGGGGTTTTTTTATGCTTATTCTTTCCACATATTTGGATTCTTTCCACAAAGAGCTCGGCATCTCCGAGCAAACGTTTTACAACTGGAACAAAGAAAATCAAGATGTATTTATTTTTTATGACATGGATTCTGGCCCCTTTTAAACAGGTTATATTTATCAGGTCACCGTACCATCGCCAGCTTAAAAGTATTTCTCTCTGTGGAATTAAAAAGTGTGAGAAGGTAAATTCCATCCTTGAACCCGGAAAGATTAACTTCCAATTTCTGGTTCACAGATTTTTTTTCTTCTTCGATTAATTTTTTTCCGGCCATGTCGGTAACAATGGATTTCAACTGATGAACCTTTCCATCTTGAAACCGGATTTCAAAACGTCCGTTCCCAATTGAATAGCAGTTTGGCTTTGCACCTTTTGCAATCTCATTTACTGAGATGGGCTGAAGCGGATTTACATAAAAAGTAAAATTATGATTTCCCTGGTTTAGTTGATCGGTTAGAACGGGTCCGATATAATTCTCAACGTACCAGTCATACCCTTCTTCAGTGCGCATTGTATAACCTCCTGCATAATTTGTATCGAGATAAACATCGTTATAATAAATACGCAAGGCATTATAAGACCCAAAAGGCATTATCAGCGTTCCCCAGCCATCTGCAATAGTAGAATCATGACCAGGCCCATAATAATGGGTTGTGTCTGTAATTGATTCACTATAGTAATCGAAATAAAAAGAGTCAAGAAAGAAATCATTATAAGTAAATGGAAAAGGAATTCTTACGATGTCATCCAGGAACCTGTACCCAGATCCATGAGGAATGGGATTACTGCTATAATTCGATTCACCGGTCTGATTATAAGTTGTGCTATCGGCATGGAATTGCTCCCCGTAAGCATAGAAACCACTGGACTGCCAATAGAAAAGATTCGAATAACCTGCCATCTGAGTATAATTTTTGGGGACAGTAAAACCATAATCAATTTCCAAAATGCTGAAGTCCCAGGTTACATTGGCTCCGGAAGGTCCTGCACCAGGTAATGAATCATAACAAAATCTGGGAATCATTACAGTACCACTGGAAGGCAGATTCGCTCTTGTAAGCGTAATTTGAGCGTCAGAAAAAAAAATTGTACTTAAAAAAACTGTAAGAGAAAAAAAAGTTTTCATAGATTAGGATTTTAGAAAGGTGAAAATATCTGAGACGAAAGTTAACTAAAAAATCACAAAACATAACACACCAAAGTGGCCCAATTTGAGATAAAAACCCGGTGCTCTCAATCTATTGTCAGAACTTCATCATTCTGAAAACACCAGTCTTTTCCCTATCCTGATAACGGACAAAATAATATCCCGCAAATAATTTTTCGGTATTGATATCTGTCGACTCATTCAAGGAAGCCAGGCGCAACAATTCTTTTCCTGCTATATCATATAATGTAATCTCACCTTCTCCACTTGTGCCAATCAATGTAACAGTATTTTCAAATGGATTGGGTGAAACAAAAAGATGCTGCATAAAATCATTTGCATCAATCCCCACGCCTAAATCCATTTTAAAAATAACTCCCTTGTTACTCGTACCACCAGAATGTGTCATACCATACAAATAAAAACCATCAGAGGTTAATGAGCCCATGGAATTACAACCTGTAGTAGTTCCTAAAACGAAGTCTAACATGTTGACAAAGTTAGTCCCATCTTTTTCTATTTTGAAAATAGCTCCCTTATTATTCGCGCCACCTTCATAAGTCATTCCATAAAGAGTTTGCCCAAGTACCAGCAGTGTACCTTCCGGACCATCTCCGTCTGCCGTGCCTGAAAAATCATGCAACTTGGTAAAGTTTGTTCCGTCAGTCGCTACTTTAAAAATTACTCCCATGTTATTCAACCCACCGATGGGAGTCATTCCATATAGATTAGCTCCGTCATACGCCAATGATCCGGAAGGTCGCATGCCTGTGAGTGTATCCCCAAAATCGAATATCCTCGAAAAGCCGGTTCCATCGGGCATGATTTTAAAAATAGCTCCATTACCATTCACGCCAGCATAACGCGTCATCCCATAAAGGTAGGTTCCGTCAGTTACCAGGCCACCGAAAGGATAAGTCCCATTAGTCCCATTAAAATTCAGCAGCGTGGTAAAACCCGTTCCGTTTGTTTGTATTTTAAATATCGTTCCATAATCATAAGTACCTCCTTCTTGTGTCATTCCGTAGATGTGGGTTCCATCGAAAGTAAGATGACCGGTTGCACCATATCCACTTGTATTATGAACAAAGTCAAGGAGCTTTTGATAGCCTGTACCATCAGGCATTATTTTGAAAATTGTTCCTGCATTATTTGCTCCACCGCCAGCAGTTGTTGAATACAAATATGTTCCATCAAATGTAAAACTTCCGCAAGGATGATGTCCGTTTGCTGTGCCGGTAAAATCCATCAGCTTCATATACCCTGTTCCATCAGGCATAATCTTAAAAGCGGTTCCGAAATCATTTGTACCGCCTGTATTGGTCAGTCCATATAAAAATGTTCCGTCAGACACCAGGCCCTGGTCAAACTGCGGCCAGCTTCCGCTGTTTGGCCCGTCAAAATCAAAGATCTTTGTGTACTGCGCACTTGTGAGTCTGCAGGTAGCTGTTACAATAAGTATTAGAAGTAGTATCTTTTTCATGACAGGGAATTTTGAATATGTAAAAGTAACTATTCCTGATCCAAAACAAGGGATTACCCTGCGTTAATAAGCGGTTGTTGCATTCAAATGGTATGAACCCCAAGGCAAGTCCTGGACCCAAAATTACGTGGCAAGTCACGGGGAATTAACACGGCCTTCTCGTCTGCCGACCGCGTGCGCTAAAGCTATAGCGGCGGCGCAAGCAGACTTGCGAAGGCAGATTAAAAATCCAATCCCTTCCTCATCATTGGAAATATATACATTTGTACAATTATGTCAGGCTTTTTATAGCAATACTACTACTCCACCTTGATGTGCGCATCCATATTGCTGGTAATGGCTCGTACAATTCCTAACTTTATTTTGGTAATCATTCACTTCCATAACCTGGCAGAAAAAACATAAATTTTGAAACAAGAAGAAATAAATAAAAGAAGAACATTCGGAATCATAAGCCACCCTGATGCCGGGAAAACTACGCTCACAGAAAAGTTGCTGCTGTTCGGAGGGGCAATCCAGACAGCAGGAGCTGTAAAAAATAATAAATTCAGGAAAACGGCTACTTCTGATTTTATGGAAATCGAAAAGCAGCGCGGAATATCAGTTGCTACATCCGTGATGGGATTTGATTACAACGGCTATAAAATCAACATCCTTGACACTCCCGGTCACAAAGATTTTGCGGAAGACACTTACAGGACGTTAACTGCTGTCGACAGCGTGATACTTGTTATTGATTGTGTGAAAGGTGTCGAGGAACAAACGCGTAAACTGATGGAAGTTTGCAGGATGAGACACACGCCTGTAATCATTTTTATCAATAAGATGGACAGGGAAGGACAAGACCCTTACATACTTCTTGAAGAAGTTGAAAAGGAATTGAGCATTCATATTTGTCCGCTTAGCTGGCCGATCGGAATCGGCAGCGACTTCAAAGGTGTTTATAACGTCTTCGAAAAACAGTTGGAGTTATTTCGTCCTAACAAAACAAAAATATCAGAAGATGTTTTTGAAATAAATGATCTCAATTCACCTGAACTCGATAAGCAGATTGGCAAGAAGTCGGCCGACAAACTCAGGGAAGACGCAGAAATGACTGCGGGTATTTATGAGCCTTTTGATGACGAACTTTACAGGGAAGGATATTTGGCACCGGTATTTTTTGGGAGTGCAATCAATAATTTCGGCGTAAAAGAACTACTCGATACTTTCATCCGCATTGCGCCTTCACCTCAACCTAGAGCTGTTGAGAATAGAGAAGTGAATCCGAACGAAAAAGATTTTTCCGGATTTGTCTTTAAGATACATGCCAACCTGGATCCGAATCACCGCGACAGGATTGCATTTTGCAGGGTTGTATCCGGGAAGTTTGAACGAAACAAATTTTACTTTCATACGCGCCTGCATAAAAAATTCCGGTTTTCAAGTCCGGTTGGATTTATGGCGAATGAAAAAAGTATTGTGGAAGAAGCCTACCCGGGAGATGTAGTCGGATTGTATGATACCGGTAATTTTAAAATTGGGGATACATTAACCGAAGGTGAATTGGTTTCATTCAAAGGCATACCAAGTTTTTCACCGGAAATTTTTAAAGAACTCATCAACAAAGATCCGTTTAAGTCAAAGCAACTGGAGAAAGGAATTCACCAGTTAACCGATGAAGGTGTTGCCCAGCTTTTTATGCGCACAACAGACAACATTAAAATTATAGGTACTGTAGGAGAATTACAGTTTGAGGTAATACAGTTCAGGTTATTGCATGAATATGGCGCTGCCTGCTCTTTCCATCCGCTTGAATATTACAAGGCATGTTGGGTTACTTCTACAGACAAGAAAACGCTGGATAATTTTATCTCGCGCGAGTCACGCTACATCACGTACGATAAAGACGACCGGCCAGTTTACATGGCAAAAAGTGAATGGTATTTAACGATCACAAAACAGGCATTTCCCGATATTGAATTTCATTTCACCTCTGAATTGAAATCCGTACAAAAGGAAATTACCATACAGAAATAATTTTTTCAATAAAATAAAAAAGAGACTGCGAATCATATCCGCAATCTCTTTTGTAAAATCACCTTTCGGCTTATTTAAATGAAATGTACTGATGCCCGAATTTGCATCATTCAATTTTTATTTAATAACTGCCACCTTACCGATATTTTCATAACCGGAATCAGAACTGATCCTGTAAATATATACGCCGGGTGCCAGGCTTGAAGTTGAAATATTTAATTTTTGCTTGGAAGAGGAGTTGATTACTGAAGTAACGAGTCCAGCTGTTGAATTATAAAGTTCAAACTTTATCCGGCTTCCGGGAACAGAATAGTTCGCTATAATTTCATCTTTTCCTGTATTGTCGAAGACAGAAACAAAATAAGATTGCTCTGTTCCTCTTTCAGTAATCGACTTTCTTTCACCAGTGCAATTTCCATAAGGTGTCAAAAGAGAAATCAGGTCATTCTTTTTAATTCCTTCATATGCTTCCATATCTTCAGCTACCTCTTTCAGGATGGACTGAAAGTACGCATCACCCACATCAGCATGATCATTTAGAATTTCCAAAACTTTTGCCTTCAATGAGGGCGTAACAATTATCTTATTACTGTTCTCATCTGATAAATTTTCCATAGCAGTATAAAGATCTGGCAGAATTGAAGCATATTTCCAGAGCATTGAAATACTCATCTTCGCATATTTGCTGAATGCATAATAGAAGCCTGTATACTTTCGACCTTCACAATATTTTATCATAAACTGGTCTCTGAATTCGCGCATCGTTTTATATTTGATTGGAACTCCGAGAACAATATTTCCTTCTTTTGCTTTTCTTTCAATTGAACCAGCTGCGCAATGACCCATGTTTGTCTGACATGTGTAAACCACGAATCCATAGGAATTGGCTACTATTGCACAGCTTGAATTTGCAACTGTAGTCAAACAAGGTCCACCGCAATTTGATTCACCTGTATTTGGGCCGGCACTACCTGTAATGATCAGGGAATCAGCCATGCCGAGAGGAAACAAACCGCTTTGTCTTTTATAATCCCTGCTCAATTCCATCTCGAGTTCAAGTGGTTCAGCATTTCCTAAACTTCCAATTGAATCACATACAAAACGGAAAACAGTTGATTTATCAGGAAAAAAACCGGGAGAAAAATGGGAATAATGCAATGCAAGAAATAGATTTTCATTGATCGAATTAATCCTTGTCGTAAGATTTTCAACACGGTCATATTTCCCGAACGCGTTCGCTTCATAATAATATAAAGTGAGGATCGAATCACTGTGAAATCCGAAACAAAATCCATGTGTTTTATCCTTGATAACAGACAACGTATCTCCATCATATTCGGTCGTAAAGAAAGCTCCCAATACTGGATTACCATTGGGCGGCAATGGCTCAGTTACCGAATTAACGACTGCATGATAAATTTCCAGGAGATTTGTTGATTTTAATCCATTGGCAAGGCAATCACGCACATGACTTGCACCAATAGAGGCGGGATATCCTGTTGCAAATTCTCCCTTCACAATGGGCGCGAACAGGTTTATTGGCGTATTAAATACTGTAATATTTCTTTGGCCAAAAACAGCAGAAGAAAATAAAGAATACGAGAAAATTAAAATTAGAATTGGTTTAGTTAAGTTTTTCATTTTGATTAAGTTTAAAGGGTTAATATTCAGTTTCAATACATACTTGTTATTTGTTATTTAATGACAACAACCTTGTTGATTCTTTCATATCCCGAATCAGAAATGATGCGACAGATATATACTCCAGGTAATAAAGCTGATGTTGACAGGCTAAATTTTTGCTTTGGTGAAGAATTGTCAATTGATGAAACCAATACTGCATCAACATTGTAGAGTTCGAATCTTACTTTGCTGCCGGGAACAGAATAGTTCACAACAATTTCCACCTTTTCAGGGTTGTCATAGACAGATACGAAATATGAATTATCGCTTCTGCTTCCGGAGAGCATTTTTCGTTGACCACTGCAGTTTCCATATGGACTTAACATGGAAATCAAATCTGCTCTTTTGAGTCCTTCGTATAATTCCATATCGGCTTCAACTTGCTTCAAGATAGATTGAAAGTATGCATCTCCAAGATTCTGGTGATCATGCAGAATTTCCAAAACTTTTTCCTTCAGGGATGGCGTAACAATTATTTTATTGCCTGATACATCCGAAAGATTGTCCATCGCAGTATAGAGCTCAGGTAACAATGAGGCATATTTCCATAGCATGGATATATTCATCCTGGCATATTTGCTAAAGACATAATAGAACCCTGTATACTTTCTCCCTTCACAATAATTGACCATAAATTTATCCCTGAAGTCACGCATCATCTTAAAGTTCAAAGGAACCCCGAGTGCAATATTTTCATCTTTTGCTCTTCTTTCAATCGCACCGGCCGCGCAGCCAGTACCGAGTGTTCCACAATTATATGTTGTTTGAAAATCATCAGTGTAAGTGATACAATGTGTATTTGCCACGACCATATTGCATTCATTTCCACAATTAGAAGTTCCTCCATTAGGCGATTCTAAACTGACCAATATTGGAGTACAAGCCATCCCAAGTGAGAATAAGCCTGTCTGTCTTTTGTAGTCCTTGCTCAATGCAACCGATACATCTGATGAATCAGTATAACTGGCCTTTCCAAGGGTATCACAGATGAAACGAAAAACAGTGGACCTGTCAGGAAAAGTTCCCGGTGAAAAATGGGAATACTGCAATGAAAGAAATAAATCCTCAGAGAATGAATTGATCCTCGTGGTGAGATTATCTACACGATCATATTTGCCAAGAGCGTTTACTTCATAAAAATACAAAGTCAGCGTTGCAACATCATGGAAGGCAAAACAAAACCCATGTGTTAGATTCCGAATTATAGCCAGGGTATCTGCACCATATTGTGTGGTAAAGAATGCCCCCAAAACCGGTGTTCCCTTCGGTATGTTTTGTTGAATAACACTCCCGGCGACCGCATCATAGATCTCCCTGAGATCGGCTCTGCTGACTCCCCTGGCAACACAGTCCCTTAATTTACTTGCCCCAATGGAAATCGGATAGCCCGATGGAAATTCTCCTTTAACCATGGGCGCATGAAGCGTAACAGGACTGTTAAAGACAGAAATATTATTCTGAGCTAAGGCATTGTTAATTAATAAAGCAAAAAGGAAAATTAATATCAGAAATTGTTTAGTTAAGTTTTTCATTTCGGTTAGTTTTAAAGATTAATAATTTATTTAACGGGCTCGAGCTTTTCCAAAAAGTTTGCACTTCGTTGTTTCAAGGATCCATGTTTGTCTGTCTCCTTGTAAACTACCTTGCTGCGCCTTTCAAGGCAACGCGGTTTTATTTTATACGCAAGGTATCCTCCATCAAAATATGACTTCGAACGATTCAGTGCCGGATTGTTGGTTCCCCAACAGGTGTCTGGAAAAAGTAACAAAGAATCATCGGTGGTTTTCCATTTACTACCGGCGAACACCTGGCAACTCCCTTCAATCTGCCAGGAAGAATCTCTCTTAATGATTAACATATTCCATCTTTCCAAACCGGATTGATGCAGAATTGCATTCCCTCTTTCCCACCATGAATAACCACCGGCTTTCCATGTCCCAACTAATGATTGCCTGGGAGAGCATGCACTTATTATGAGCAAAGCGATCAGTACTACAATTTTCATTTTTCTTTTTTCCATGGGATTATTTTTTTATTACCCGAAACGATGAATACTACTTGTAGGTTTTCTTGCCCAACTCCTCATTGCGGCTTACGGCCTGGTTAAATCATTCCTGTTTAGAATCGATGGCTCAAAGGTGCAGTGTCCATTTAGTACCCAAAACCGATCAAAAAGGGATGTTTTTAAGAACTTATAAAAATGAGGATGATAAAATGAAAGGCAGTCTTCTAACATTCATGGGCACAGTGTTTGCTTATCAATTGGAAAATTTACATTTGCACCGTATTTCACTAACAAAGGCATTCAATATGATAAAACTGCGTTTAATAATTGTCCTTATCACTATTTTCAGTAACCAGACATTTGCACAATCTCCCTCTTCAAAGCAGGATAAAAAGGCAGAAGAAATTTTAAAAGGCGTTTCAACTAAATACAAGTCCTTTAAATCCGTAAAGGCAACTTTTGTAATTACCATGGAAAATCCGAAGGATAATACCAAGGAAGTACAAAAAGGAACCATCTGCCTGAAGGGAAATAAATACAACCTGGAAGTGGCAGGACAGGATATTGTAAGTGATGGTAAAACACGTTGGACCTACGTAAAAGATGCCAATGAAGTGCAGATTGACAACCTGAAAACAGACGAGAATTCGATAACACCTGCGAATATTTTCACGATGTATGAAAAGGGTTTCCTTTTTAAATTTATAGGGGAACAAAACGAAAAGGGAATGATTTACCAGCTTGTTGAATTGGTTCCAATTGATCCCAAGAAAAAGAACTTTTTTAAAGTGAAGCTCTCTGTAAATAAGAGTGACAAGTTTATCACATCGGCTAAACTATTTGATAAAAACGGAACCATTCAAACCATTTCAGTGGATAAACTCACTCCTGATGCATGTGATGATGAAGCCATTTATTCGTTTAGTGCTTCAAAATACCCCGGAGCTGAAGTGATTGACCTGCGTTAGTTTTTTTCAAAACAAGGAAAGTTCAGTTTTGACTTGTTGAATTTCCTCTCTGTCTTTGATGCTGGGCTTTTCATTAAACTTCCACTGAAGTATTGAGTCAGAACCGAAAACCAACACATGAGGAAACTTTTCCTTTCGCTGCTTATTTTCTTTTCAGTTTACCAGGCAAATAGTCAAAACCCCGGCGACACCATTTTCAATTCTCCACAGATTCATACCGTCAAGCTTTACTTCAATCAAAGCCATTGGTGGGATTCGCTGGTTGCCAATTATCCGCTCGATGAAAAAATGCTGGCTAGCCTTGAGTTTGACGGAGTGTGGTATGACTCCGTAGGTGCTCAATTCAAAGGCAATTCTTCATACAACAACATGAGTGTGAAGAAACCTTTTAAAATTGATATGAATGAATATGTGAGCGGCCAGGATCTCAATGGACTTAAAAAATTTAACCTCAATAATGGATTCAAAGATCCGACCTTTATGCGGGAAAAAATGACGCTGGATTTTTGCAGGCGGCATAGCTTGGCTGCCCCACGATGCACCTATGCAAATTTATACCTGAACGATACACTTTGGGGTTTGTACACCTTCATTGAACAAATTGATAAAACATTTCTTAATTCTGAATTAAACGACAATGACGGGAACCTCTTTAAAGGTGATCCTGTCGGAAGTTTGCAATGGTACGGCGCTATGGATTCCAGTTATTACCATCGCTATGAATTAAAGACCAATGATTCGCTGAATGACTGGAGCGACCTTGTGCATTTGATTGATAAAATTAACAACACACCGCCACAGAATTTTTACGATTCAATTGAGTCCGTAATGAATTCAACATCCTTCCTGAAATACTGGACGATGAATATCCTTTTCGCAAATCTTGATTCTTACAACGGCTCCGGACACAATTATTACGTCTATCACAATCTTGATTTTGATAAATTCAATTTTATTGCATGGGATGTCAATGAAGCTTTTGGATGTTTCAACCAGGGCATGAATATCTCCCAGCTTGAAAATTTAAGTATCAGCTATCTTCCCAATGGCAGGCCTCTTGTGCAGAAAATGCTCGCTGATGTCAGCTATTTCAACCAGTACAAACTGACACTTTGTGATTACATTTTACAGGATTTTAATTCCGCATATCTCGATCCGGTGATTGATTCACTTGCAGATTTATTGCGACCAAGTGTCTATGCGGATACGAAGAAATTTTTTACCAGTCAGCAGTTTGAAGATAACAGGACAATGGATATAGGGAATACACCGGGCCTGAAACCGTTTATCAGTATCAGGAATGCAAGTATATCAACCCAGCTTTCCTCGCTGTGCTTTTCTTCTGTCGCAGAAGGCAGTTTAGGTGAGGGTATATCGGTCTTTCCGAATCCGGTACGGGATCAGTTGGCAGTCCATAGCGAGCAGACATCAGTCCACGAAATTAATATTTATAATTCTTTGGGAGAAAATGTATTGAGCATTTCAAGTAAAACAATAGATAGCCAGCAGCCTGTAATAATTGATATTTCAACACTGAGGAACGGGTTTTATATTTATCGCATCGTTACCGATCTTGGGCTGGTTTCGGGAAAATTTTCTGTATTACATTAGTATTCTCTTTCTCAAACAAATCGTATTATTCGTTATTTTTGAAAAGTGATCAGATTACTCTTTGTAACCTC
>JBDTTM010000079.1:0-12158 GCA_039930605.1 Bacteroidota bacterium | reverse complement strand
TCGGCTGTATTCTGGTTGGCCATATCAAATTGCCTTGTACTCTTCATGTTATAGATTACGCCCGTATGGTGATTAATAATCATCTTGTACTTCGCGCCTCCTTTTTCATACTGAATTTTCACACCTTCGAATTGAATAATATCTCCCGGAAGAATAGAATCAGTTTTAAGATTCAGCAACCTGCCGTATTTCAATTTTCCATTCCATTTTGCGCCGGCAGTATTCAATGCTTCTGCTGCCAAATCCCAGCATTCGCCTCGTCCGACTTTCTTATTCATTTTTAAATCTACAAAAGCTAGGATCTGTTGGTTCAACCCAGGAATGGAATCAATCGCAAATGCTGAAGACATTGTTGAGCGACCTCCATTGAAAACGATAAAAACCAAAATCAATATTTTTTTCATCTCTGCTTATTTTAAAAACAGTTTGATCACAGGAATCAATTTATTCAATTCCATTTTTTCGAAAGGATGGTAAGAATCAGGAAAAATGTAAAGCGTGCTTTTTGGTAATAACACTGAAACTTTCCGGCTTTCTTCAATACTTACCATTTTATCCTTATCTCCAACGGTGATCATTACATGGTTAACGATAGATTTGAAATCATATTCATTCAAATGGATTTTCCCGAGCTGCAGGATCATTTCGGCTGTCTTTTTAACCACAGCTTTCCAATCCTGCGGTTCATGCAATTGTGCAAGACTTTTTGCAAATGCAGGGACTTTTGCTTCTATTTTTTCCGCATCGAGCATGGCCGCTTCCCGCCGTGCAGAATCTTCATTCCATTCAAATTTTGTAGCAAGGGTAAATATTTTATCCAGCCGTCCGGGGAAGTGTCTTGCCGCCCACAATGCCGCATAACCGCCCATGCTGTACCCAAACACATGAATCCTGGAAATGTTATGCTTATCAAGAAATGAAATGACGTGCGAAGCAAAAAAAGAAAATGAAAATGGCTGATCGGGAATAGCACTTCCGCCGTGCCCGGGAAAATCCAGGATGAAAATTTCGAAATCATTTGAAAGTCTTTTCGACAGTTCATCAAACTGCGGGGAAGCACCCAAAGCGCCATGTAACAAAAGCAATTTTGGAAGAGACATTCGACTTTCAAAAATCAGTTTGATCCTGAACTGTAAACTTCTGGATTGTGTTTTTCCATCATGCGCTCAGGTTTTGCAAGAGTGGTAAATCCATACTTCGCATATAGTCCATGTGCATCTGCTGTTCCCAACAACCACCTGCGCAGTCCCTGTAAATCCGGGTGTTCAAAGATTGTTTCCATCAGCATCTTTGAAAGTCCGAGGCCGCGGTGTGCAGGCAAGATAAATACATCTGCCAGGTAGGCAAAGGTAGCGCAGTCGCTGCAGACCCTGGCAAATCCAACCTGTTGGTTTCCGTAATAAACACCGAAGCAAATTGAATTTTCAATCGAGCGCCTCAGTGTTTCTTCCGGAATTCCTTTAGCCCAGTAACTCTCAACGGATAAATAAGAGTGGATCATTCCTATTTCCAGTTGTGATTTATCTGTGGAAATAAAATAGGCTTCATTATTCATAATTGTAAGAAAAGAAAAAATCCCGAACCGCCCGAAATTTCGGGGCGGTTCGGGATTTTTAACAAAACATTTTATCTCTTATTGAATGATGATCCGATGCACTGATACGCCTTTGTCGGAAACAACCTGCAACAGGTAAATTCCTTTTGGTACAGCAGTAAGATCATATTGTTTCTGACGGTTGCCGTCGATACGATCTTCTGCAACAACCTGGCCTTGCAAATCCATCCATCTGAGCGTTGCGAAAGATGATGTGCTGTTCAATTCAATAGTAATAATTCCTGAAGAAGGATTGGGATATACATTCACATTATTGACAGCTGATAGTGTATATACTGAAACAAAACAATCCACATGAATGGTATCACTGTTACTGCATCCCTGTGCATCAGTAACGGTAACAGAAAAATCTCCCAGCGTATCTACATTGATCGTTTGAGTTGTTTCGGCAGTTGACCATGTATATAGTGCAAATCCCGCACCTGCATCCAGTGTAATGCTGCTACCGCATTCTATTAAAGAATCAGATCCAAGGCTCACAGTTGGCAATGGAAGAACTATAGCAATGACTGTATCGCGTGTCAAACTTGGGCATGAAAATCCTGTTTGTGCATACAATGTATCAGTCGCAGTAAGGTTAGGAATACTGTATGATCCGATACCAACAAGGTTTCCGCCGACAGGTGCATCGTACCAGTAGATTGTATCAATGGCCATTCCTGTAAATGTAACAAGGCCGGGACCGCATATTGAAGTATCTGTTCCTACCGGAGCTGGCGGAACAGGATTTATAGTGATCGTTGAAATTAATGTGTCATTGCTCGACAATTGATCTGAAGCATAAATGGTGTACGCTGTAATGGTATATGTTCCGCCTCCTGTAGAGTTGATTGTAGAATCAATGGTGAACGGAACGCTGCCACCTCCGGGAATTGATCCGAACAGTGTATCGTTAAATGTAACGGTGATAGAGCCGGTGATATCAATCTGCATGGCAATATCTGTAGCTGTATTGCTTCCGAAATTTTTAACTGTAAGGGTAATCGGAGTAGCGGCATTTTCACACTGGTGATCTGTAGGGGTTACCAAAGACTCGATACCTACATCTGTCGGGAAAATCACATTCACACAAATCGTATCAGCGTTCGCACAGCCATTTGCATCCAGTACAGTCACATTGTAACATGTCGGCAATACAGGGCTTTGAGTAATCATTTGTGTTGTTTCCCCTGTGCTCCATACGTAGTTCGTCAGGCCTGCACCGGCATCAAGCGTAATGCTTGCACCGAACAGGATTGATGTATCGTTCCCAAGATTGATATTCGGCAATTGCATGATGATGGCGTCAACGGCAACACGGCCACTTACACAAAAGTTGTGTGCTTCCACCCAGAATGTAGTAGTTGTACTGATAAAAGGAGTATTAAATGGAGAACCCTGTCCAATCGAAACACCACCTGCTGCTACGTCGAACCAATAAAGCGTATCGGAAGATGTTGCATTTAGTGTAACTGAGCCAGGTCCGCAAATGCTGTCACTGCTCACCACAGGAAGAGCAGGAGTTGCATTGATGTGAATGATACCTGAGTGAAGCGTATCATTGGATGGAACATCGTCAGTTCCCAATTGTGTGTAAGCGGTGAAAGTGGCATCACCTCCACCTGTAGTATTCAGCGTAGTGCTCATGCTGATCGTTGTATCTCCACCTGCAGCAAGTGTCGATACAGTATCGTTTAATGTTGCAGTAAAAGCACCGGTTACATCTACCTGCACAGGAATATTTATTTCAGCGAAAGCGCCATAGTTGTGTACTACGACTGTGACTACAGTTGTTGCAGACTCGCACTCATTGCTGACAGGACTGATCATGGTAACAACAGCAACATCATGGCCGGCACCTGTGTATTCATCTGCGCCGATATCAGGCGTTGTACCGCTTCTCAAATCACCATCAATGTCTACAGTGATACCAGCAACCGGAGTTCCTTTGTTATCAAAGTTGAGTGCAGTTGCATGGAGATCACCTGCTGAAACAAATGCAGGATCAATAGATACTGAATTGGTGTCATGCGATGCAGCTGTTTGCCAGTCTGCCAAAGCAGCTTCATCAGTGCCACGATAGCTTCCCACATTAGATCCTGTTGAATAAAGATCGTTGTAATTTGATTCAACCAATCCTGCAAAACCTGAATCTGCAATAAGGTAGGCATAACCGCCACCGGAATTCACCAGTGCATTGTCTTTCACCGACATTCCATAATTCACGCCGCGCAATGCCAACGCCGCATTGGATGCTGTTGCTCCCTCCACATTTACACTGTTGTACACAACGTCCATGTTGCCGCCGTTCAGCAGTGTAATCCCGGAGGAATCTATTGTATTGATAAAATTGTTTGCAACTGTTGCGCGTTGATTAGGAAATGCGCCACAATCAATAAAGTAAAATCCGTTGCCCGGACACGATGAAAGTTTATTATTTGTAACGATTGTATGGCGAAGGCAGGCGCTGAGATAGATGCCATAAAATGTTGGAGATACAGAAGCGCTGGTGATAAAGTTATTGGAAACAACTACAGCCAGCTCATATGCAAGTTGCATCCCAAAAGTAAACTGGTTTACAAATTGGTTTCCTGAGATTAGAGTTCCGCTCTCCAGTGATGATGTTCCGACACCGTTAAAATAAATCCCTATAGAACCATTCTCAAATAAGTTGTTGGTGAATACATTCATGGAATCGTTGAAAGGTGTTCCGCCGCTGGAATAAACCAGCGCACCAAGGCTATTTGTTGTAATGCCATTATTAACGCCGAGGAGGTGGCAATGGGTAATAGTATTGAAACTTGCCACATTGGTAAAGTCCAGGATTCTGGCATTGGCTGAAATTCCTGATCGTGATAAAGTCATTTGACTGAAGGTAAAGTAATCTGCACCATTCAAACGGATCAGGTAATTATTTGCAAGCGTACTGTCAACCGAAGGTGTGTTCAGAACAACACTGCTGCTGTCACCGGTTTCACTTTGAAAAGTAATCGTGTTTGTTGCTGATGCACCGATGATCTGGTTGATCACCAACTTCTCTGAATAGGTACCGGCGCGAACATTGAAAGTAACTGCGCCGCAAACACCTGTTGAATTCAGATCATTCACTGCAGTTGTAAAATCAGCGTAATCTGGAGTAATGCCGCCCAATGTGTAAACACCGCTCAGTTGCGTGTTCACACTTGAACTGGAAGTATCATTCGAATTATCTGAATCTGTATTTCCATTTGGATTTTCGCTGTAGGCAACAATTCCATAAGCACCGCCATTGAAATTAAAAGCGCCGAGTGAAAGCGTTGTGTCGCCACCGGGAACCAGCGTTCCGGCATAGCTGACTGGAATTTGCAATACACCGTTTACAGTCCATTGAACGGTTACTGTAGTGATATTTGCAGCACCATAGTTATGGAGCGTAGCCGCAACATTTGCGCTTCCACGACAAACAGTTCCGACTGGCTGCGTGATGGCTGAAATGCCTGCATCATCCTGTGCCTGCGAATAATTGCAGAAAAGGGACAAGGAAAGACATAGAATTAATGTCGATAGGGAAGTAGGTATTCTTCTCATTTTTATAGAATTTGTTAGTTAGTGAATATTTAAATTGAAAAAGTGTTGTAAAGGTAACCAGAAATGAAGTTTGCAATTTTATTTCTCAAAAAGTTTTCAAAACGTTTCTGAATATAAGTTTCGGAGCTTTTATAAGGTTTATTTTAGAAGGATTCAACATTATATGCTGTTTTTATTGTCGAAATTTTTCATCATTCATCCGTTTCGTATGTGACAAATGGCAGATAAACCCGGCCGAATTTTTCTTACCTTGCGCTCCTAATTAAAAAGTGGAAACAAATGAAAGGACAGGTCAAATTCATTGACAAGGACAAATCAGCTTTCTACACTACCCTGCGTGAAAACGTAGACAGGTATTTTTCAGACAATAATATTTCAAAGAATGCAAACAGTACGATGGTTGTCAAAACGATTGTATTGATGATCATGTATTTGGGTCCGCTTGCAATAATCAGTATTTTTCATCCGTCTTTCGCAATTAGTATTTTGCTATGGGCGTTAATGGGTTTCGGGCTTGCCGGAATAGGCATGAGTGTAATGCACGATGCTAACCACGGCGCGTATTCCTCAAATGAGCTGGTAAATAAGTTGATGGGGCATACCCTGATTCTATTAGGCGGTTCCGTTTTCAACTGGAAACTGCAACATAACATCCTGCATCATACTTATACGAATATTACCGATCTGGATGAGGACATAGACAATAAACTCGTACTTCGTTTTTCACCACATACAAAATCACACAGTTTTCATCGGTTCCAGAAATTCTATGCGTTGTTCTTTTACGGTATCATGACCCTGTACTGGTGCACCCTCAAGGACTTTATCCAGTTTGCGAAGTATGCCCGCAATAAAGTCAACACAAAATCAACAGGGGAAAATATTCAGAAACTTGCAGAGATCGTTCTAGGTAAAATATTTTATTACTTGGTCTTTTTCGGGATTCCCGTTTTCATTGCCGGTGTTCCATTTATGGAAATCCTGCCCGGTTTTATATTGATGCATTTTATTGCAGGCATCATACTTACAGTTGTATTCCAGTTGGCGCATACTGTGGAGGGTACAGATCACCCGATGCCGGACAACAATGGCAACATTGAAAATTCGTGGGCAATTCACCAGATGAATACTACCAAGAATTTTTCCCGTAAGAATAAATGGATTTCATGGTATGTGGGCGGATTGAATTTCCAGATAGAACATCATCTCTTTACCAGGATTTGTCATGTTCACTATCCGAAAATTGCGCCGATCGTGAAAAAGACTGCTGTGGAATTTGGAATTCCTTACATGGAAAATGAATCTTTTTTTACGGCTATCAAGTCTCATTTTGCCGTCCTCCAGCAATTCGGAAAGCTACCTGATCTCGATACAGCCATTGGCTGAAAGTTACCCCTCGAATTTTTTTAATTCCAGCTTATTGCCGTCAAACACGGCATAGGTAAAATATTTTACCCAATCCCCGAGATTAATGTATTGGCTGTTTTTTTCTTCCTCTGCTTTGGAGCGTCCCGACCCATCGGGAGGAGTGAGGCTTATATCCAATGGCAAATGTCTGTGACCAAAAATAAAATAATCGTAGTGCTTATTTTCAAGCAACTCTTTGGCATGAATGACGAGCCATTCTTTTTCATCACCATGATAGATCTCATCAGTAGTGCCTGTTGCAATCCTGCTTTTGGATGAAAAATAATTTGCAATTCCTACGCCGAGATTTGGATGCAAGCGTGCAAATAACCATTGACACAAGGGACTAGCAAAAATTTTCTTGATGAATTTGTATCCATGATCTCCCGGACCCAATCCGTCACCGTGACCGATGTAGAATTTTTTATTGTTGTATTCGGCTTCAATAGGAGCACGGTACAGTTTCACATTGAGTTCTTTGGTGAGATAATCAAAAGTCCACATGTCGTGGTTGCCCGTGAAATAATGAACAGGAATTCCGGCATCGGTAAACTCAGCGATCTTTCCCATCAGCCTGACAAATCCACGTGGAACAACGGTCCTATATTCAAACCAGAAATCAAAAACATCGCCGAGCAAATACAACTCTTCGCAATCATGCTTGATGGAATCCAGCCAGCGGACAATTTTTTTTTCGCGCACCAGGCTTAATGCATGATCAGGAACTCCTAAATGAAAGTCACTGGCGAAGTATATCTTTTTTCCTTCTTTCAAAACGTATATTAAATGGAGAGATATCTAAAAGGACTCATCCTCATCAAATAAAAAGTAGGAGTGTCAAATCCTTTCGTTTCACTGTCTATTGTCTATTGTTTACTGTTTACTGCGGACTGCGGACTGTGGACTGTCGACTGTATTCTGTATTCTGTCTTTCCTCAAAACCTCACCTGGTCGCGCAAAGTAAACGGATTGAGCTTTGATATATTCAACTCGAATCGGATTTTTTTCCAGTAGCTTCCATACTTATCAGGATATTGATCGTACACATCTCTAACGTTAGCTGAATAAAGAAATGGAAAATAGACCGATAAAATTTTTGGAATGATGCGCACTTCAATTCCTGCATCATAAACAAAATCGGTTTCCGTTTTATACAAGTACAATTTTTGCTTATCGAATGTGGCAATATCAGCAAAGAAATAAAGCGGCAACTTTCCGGGAAATGGCACTTTCACGTTGATGGCACCAAGCCAGGTTTTTGCCTGTCCTACATAATCAGTAGCCACTTTCAATCCGCCTTGTGTAGCTGTGAATTGCTGGGAAAGCAGTCCTTTATCTTCCGATCTTCCCATAAACGTTTCATCGAAGATGTAATCCTGGTAGATCCCATTGTTGTTCCCGGTTTGACCGTTCGCATGAAACCTGGCGTCGAATCTTCCTGAAGTTGTTATTTTCATGTCCTCCAGTTCCCCATTAAATCCTGCAAAAACCCGTAGCTCAACACCTCTTCCTTTTTTGTTGAATGAAAATGTCTGGTTGTATTCCATGCTGGCAAGAACCAGGTTCAACGTTTGTCCCAAGGTTACATTGAAATCGTAAGGATTATAGGTAACAAAGTTGCCGAAACTATAGCTGAAGAAATAGGAATGTGCACTGTATTTTTTTACACCCACTTTGTACAAGCTGATAGTATCAGTCTGGCTGTTTAACAAAGTAAAATTTTCGCGGTCATATTCAATGTAAACATGACGAAGTGAAATAAAACTATAATCATCAGGATTTTTTTTCCGGTCGAGAAGGCTCACGATGACTGCAGATGAAATTTTCAAAAATTTTAAATCGGCTGAAAAATTTTGTTTGGTGGATTCAATGAATGCATCATAGTGATCATAAGCATACGTTGAAACGCCTGTGCTGAGCGTAATTTTATTGAGGTAATTATTGTCAGGGTATATGTTGTAGCTCAACCGGCCTCCACCGGCAATGTCACGGGTTCCCAATGCATATATCGGCGCCAACAGGTATTCAAATCTTTTTTCAATCAGCGTGAGGTTGTGAATGGCGCCTCCGAACATCCATTTATTGTAATTGTTCCAGCCGATGGCAGGAGCAAGGTAGATCTGCGAACGGGTAGGGTCTTCTTCCCCAACAGGAATTTGGATTTTTATTTTTTCAATTTTCCTCAGGATCCCTGATGTACGGATCGTATTGTTCCTCCTTCTCGGTTCAGGAATTCTTTCTTCACCGTCAATTTTAATTGCGTCACAGTCGTTGCAGGCGAAACTATAAGTGTTGGAGCCTTTGAAACCTTCGTACCATTCTGTGCTCTGCACTTTGCCGTTTTTCATTGCACTTAGAGATACAGGAGAAGCAATACTTCCTGTATTCTTCAACCTGACATTGTATGAACCACTACCTCCTTTTGCATTGCAGATTTTATAGTCAATTTTTTTTGTTGATTTAATCAGACCGGTGAATAACCAATCCAGTTTTTTCCCCGAAGATTTTTCAAAAACTTTTTTGAGATCATTTGGAGCAGGATGTTTGAATTTCCATTGATCGAAATAGTCGTGCATGCATTGGTCAAAGATTGAATCACCGAGATAACATTTCAGGTAGTCAAAGCTTAGTGCGGATTTGCGGTAAGCATCGGCACTGTAATTAATGTTGGAGAAATACGCTGCATTCAGGTCGGGTTGTTGGTCCGTATTGGCGCGGGCTCCATGCCAGTATTTCAGGTATTCAAGTCTGCGATGGTTATAAATTGCCCTCATTCCCATGCCGAAAATTCCTGTATGCTCCATCTGCTGTGCACTGTCATCGGCGTATTTGGTATAGGTGTACCGTGTTTCCAGGAATTGTGTCATGCCTTCATCCATCCATGGATGTAATCGCTCATTGGTACCCAGTACTCCGTAAAACCAGTTGTGTCCGATTTCATGCTGAATGGTTGCTTCTATCTCAAATACATCGCCTTCCGTACCAATGGCAGTGATCATCGGATATTCCATACCGCTCCCTGAAGCGTAACCTACGTCAGCACATGTAAACTGATCGTACGGATATTCTCCTATCCATTTAGAAAAATAGGTCAATGCGTCAGCTGTGTAATCGTTTGCTTTGAGCCAATAGCGAGGCTCCTGATTGGTAAACATCGCCCAGGTAGTCACTTTCCTTTTGGAGACAGGCAATTCCACTTCTGCCTTCAATACATGGTAGCGTTTGTCTGCAAACCATGCAAAATCATGAACCTGCTCAGCATGATAATGCAATGTTTTATCGGCAGTATCAGATTCCGGGAACGACATGTCAGATTCAAAAGATGTCAATCCCTGTGTTGCTTTTGCTTTTTCATTTAACCAGGAGAGTTCGTCTTCACCTCCGACAAGATTTCCTGTTGCTGCCACTACATAATTTTTCGGCAGTGTGAGATAAACATCAAATGTTCCGAATTCAGAATAGTACTCACCTTTGTCGAGATAAGGAAAATAATTCCACCCGTTCATATCATATACTGCAGGCTTCGGATACCATTGCGTGATAAAATATGCCTGTCCATCGTGACCCAGCCGAGAAAGATCTGCAGAAGGAATAAATACTTTGAAATTTGTGGTAATGGCCATTGATGCACCAGGCTGCAAAGCTTTTTTCAAATGCAATACACAAACATCTATCGTGTCTTCAAGGTATTCCCAGTCTATCGCCTTTCCTTCAGTCCGGAAACTGATTCCATCAATGTAACCAAAGTCCTGGTCTTTTGCGATGACCATACGGTTATCACCTGATTTCGAAAGCTGGTCAGCAAGTGCCGTTTCATCATTCTTATATGCATTCGGCCAGAGATGAAAATAAAGTTCCGTAAGTGAGTCAGGGGAATTGTTGGTATAAATAATCGACTCATCTCCTTTAAGCGCATGTTTTTTATCGTCCAGGGAAACATGAATTGTGTATTCGACTTTCTGTTGAAAATAATCACTCGAAAATGCACATTGCACCGTGCATAATATGCAATTGAAAAATAAGAAAATCAGTTTTTGAGAATGGCGCATCCGGTTATGAAATGAGAGTGCAACTTAGAAAAAAAATGCCGTCTGGAAGCAGGAAAAACAACCCAGTTAACACCAATCCGGATTACCGGGAACTTAATTTTATTTTTTAGCCAGGAGTTCCTGTATTTTAATCTGGAGTTCTTCCATTGGCAACCCTTTTGCTGCAATTCTGCCTTGCCTGTCAATCAAAATGGTTTGGGGAATTTCTTCTATACCATATTCCAGTACAGCTTTTGTATCCCATTTCTTCAGTTCACTTACCTGCGGCCAAGTCATCTTATCGTGTTCGATTGCAGACTTCCATGCATCTGCATTGTCATCGAGAGAGACACCATAAATTTCCAATCCCCCGTTTTTGTAATTTTTATATAGTGTTACCATTTGTGGCATTTCGCGCCTGCAAGGTCCACACCAGCTCGCCCAGAAATCAAGCACCACTACTTTTCCTTTCAAAGATGAAAGCGCAATTGTTTTGCCGTCAGTAGAAGGTAAATTTATTTCCGGCGCCATACTACCGGGAGGCAATCGTTTCATGTCTTCCACCTGTTTGGAAAATACAGCTACATAAGGGTTGTTGCCTAATGCTGCTTTAAGCGATTCATCCAACCGGACAAAAAGAGAAAAATCTTTTTGCTTATTGAGATATTTGGTTGCAGAAAGTGATACGAGTGAAGAGAAATTACCTTCGATAATGTGGACGGCAAAATCACGGATCAGGGAATCATATCGCTGCTGAAGCAATGCACCCATAGAATCTTTTTGAAATGGATTCTCATCCCGGAATGCAGCGTAAATATTATTCATTGAATCAGAGAGATGGGTTTCATACCTTTTCATCTGCAGCAACAGTTTGGTGTCCTGAGAGCCCAGCACATCATAAGTATGCTCAAGGTTTTTGGCATCGCCCGTAACCGTAAGTGTTTCTCCGCCCTTTAAAACAAGGTAGGCAACACTTTGCGGACCTGTTCTCAACAGGTAATAATCTACCCCATCTGCAAGATTTTTCATTTTGAATATTCCGCTTCCGTCAGTCATGGAAGAATCAAGAATCAAATCTCCCTCACTTGTGATGCGCTCAAGATAAATTTTTGTATTGGCAGCATTTTGCAATTGACCGGTGATTAGCGGGTGGTCGTTTTTGGGGGTGCTGCAGGAGAACAGGAAGATGGTAGCTCCGAAAAATAGAAAAACTGATTTCATAGTTAACTATGGAAAATATATTTGTGATTAAGGGATATTGTAGCTAAAGCCAATAAGCACTTTGCTTTATTACTGCGACCTTAAGGTTGCAGAATTGAAATCGAGCTGTCTGGATTTTATCATATTCTTGAATTGATTCCTTGAATTACTCCTTGATAAATTTATTTCCAAAAGTACTGTTTACCTTATGAAGTTTAACGAGATGTTTTTGGGTAACTCCGCCATTGATGGCCGGGTATGTATGCTATATTGTTTAGGCTTTAGCCATGATTTATGAATCCATGCAATTGAATAAATTTTTGAAATTCTTCTTCAAACGTTACTCTTCGATTGGTGCTTGC
>JBDTTM010000078.1:0-12178 GCA_039930605.1 Bacteroidota bacterium | reverse complement strand
AGATTTCCTAATTTAATAGAATTAAGAAAGCGGGCCATGAAATTCATGACCCGCTTCTAAATTTTTAGCTGAAGAAATCAACCTAGTATTCCCACATATCGTGTTCCAGGTTCGCAATCTCTCCTTTGATTTTTTCTGATTCATACAACGTAGCGATCCCCGTTTTGTAGTCACCGATGGTTCTGTCATATACGTTTGCTTCTTTGTATATAAAGCTGTTGAATAAACGTTTCTGGAAGATGTCATCGAAAGTTCTGCGTTCTGCATCATTCTGCCTGTTAAATGTCTCGGCACTTGCAAGCAGCTTCCTGCATTCAGGATAATAAAACCAGCAAATTGGAATTTTGGTATTGCCTTCGCGGACATTTCCCAGCTCATCCTTTGCATAGATCAGTGGTGCAAGTCCTATGATGCGTACTTCCATCACAGACCGCTGTTTATCGAAATACCATTCTTCCTTCACACGGTAAGCAACAACGTCATCATAATTAAAATCCTTTGCTATCACAGTGTCATACTCATCATACGGAGGATCAGGACGTGTTAAACGTTGCGTATCGACACGGGCGCCTCCACGGGCTTCTACATCCGTCATTGTAATCGGAAGAATAAATTCATCGTTCATATAATCGTATGCCGTGAGCGTACCTTCTTTGGTTGCACTCAGTAACAAATCGATCATATTCCTGCGATCGCGCGTACTCTGGCTTGAAGGCCATTTTAACGGTAGGTTTATTTTTTCATTCAGGTCAATGATACGCCAGATTTTTTTGGACCACATCACGTCTGCTTCCCGCAAATAGGGATAAGAAAGTGGTGTACGTGTAGGCGTATTTTCCTTCACATAAACCCCGTCAAGCAAACCAACTCCTGACGATTGCGGTGTTTGCGCAAATGCAGAAACTGCTGACATTAAAATAAAAACAAGAAGAACGACTTTACCTTTCATTGTATATGATATTAAATTTATTGCAATACAAACGTCATCGGTGATAGTTGTCTTGTTGATTGGTCTTTGGTATTTACCATACGTCCCCTGATATACTCGAAAAAAATCTTGGTTCCAGGTTTCGCACGGCCAATGACGGATAACATATTGTCATCAAGCTTATTTCCTTTTCCATTAAACTCAGCATATTCGATTCCTTTACCTGCAATGGACATTTTAAATTCTGTTATCTGCCAGAAAAGTTCGAAGTAAAAATCTTTCATCACAGGAATCATACTACTTGCCATCAGGAGGTTCTTGTTTATCGGACCGCCTTCAGCTTTTCCACCCATGGTAGCTACAGGATTCGGAACACTCTTCACCCGGTATTCAAAAGCGCCCATCGGCATTTGCTTGCCTCCAACTTCAGCACTCACACGGATCGTTGCTTTGCCGCCTGTTGCAGCACTTACGTTGGCGATGTAATGTCCGCCACCAAGTTTCGAATCAGGAGTCAAAGTACATCCTGCACCTTCAAACGATGGTTTCACTTTATTATTTGGAACACCCGGTACTGAAATCGAAACCGGGTTGTCCAAACCAATGAACAATACATTCATTTTATCGGCAGACACTACTGAATTCGGCTTCTGAGCAGTATATGCTGTATTAAAGTTATAATGCTTGTAAGTACCATCAGGATTTTTAACCCTGATTACACCACCCCATTTTTGTTCCCCTTCAGATCCGGGGTGTGCAGTGAATTTTGCAAAACCACCTTCTGTCGGCAATGGAGTGCCTTCACATCCTTTGCATGTACCTCCTGAGGAATCTGCAGTAGCGCCGATAAATACTTCCGGAGCAACAGTAGAAGATGTGGCTGAAAGAAATACTTCTGCTTCATAATTAGAACCAATGGTAACAACAGTACTTGTAGGAATGATTGCCGGTTTCAATAAGTCAAACTTAATAATCTTGGCATCCACTGAAGCAATAAGGTAGTCGATAATCTGTGACTCTGAATTACGGATATCGCCTTGAAATTTAGTAAGCAAAGCAACTGTTGCGACGACAGGATTGTGATAAAACTTCGACATTTCCCAGGTGCGTTTTCCGTCTTCTTTATATTCAATACTGGTGGCCTCCGGATCTGAAGTATTCAAAAGTCCATCCAGGCGCTTCTTAAAATCTCCCTGCATTTCTGTGGGTACATTTTTCATCAGGTCCTTTTTGTACTCTTCCATTTTGTTCTTGAACTCAGTGGCTTTCGCTCCTGTTCCGTCATTCGCATCACCACACATCAAATGGGTTGGAGTATCATAATCATCCTTCCGCTCCATATCACGCAGTCCGGGGGTTTTCTCTTCCGGCTTCAATCCATCGCTATGACGAACCAATTCCTCCTTTAAGTCTTCAATGTACTTTGCCATTGCATCCGATGCCTTCTTCACAGCCAGCGCTTTCGCATTTACATCTGCATACTTCTTCGAATCATTTTGCATAGCCTGCGCAAATGAGGCATAGGTATTATTATTCTTATTTATAATATTCGCTTTAGACACTTCCAGGCTTTCATTCACTGTGACGAAAGCATTAATAATTTCTTTGGAAACGTTCAAAGCAAGTAAGGCTGTCAACACGAGATACATCATGTTGATCATCTTCTGCCTGGGGGTCAATTTTCCGCCTGCCATATTCTATGGGTGGGTTATCTTGTTAAGTAACTGGTTGATTAAGGTTGACTAGGTTGGCTGCAGTTTTTATCGAACTGTCATTGCAGACAACATATTTCCATAGACAGTATTAAGCTTGGTGAGGTTGGTTGCAAGCATAGCCACCTCTTCACGGTATTTCTTGGTGTCTTCAAGAGAAGAATTAAGATTGCCCATGAGCTCATTGATACCATCATAGAATTTGCTGGTCTGTTTCAGATGCTCATTGGAATCCTGCAACTGCAATTCATACACTGCATTCAAAGCAGCGAGGTTTTTACCGGCAGAGACTACCTGGTCTTTGTAAACACGAACGTCTTCTGTTGACGAGCTGAACTGATCAGCAACCTGTGCTGCTTTCATATAAGAATCAGAAAGCTGGCTTACTGACTGAGATGCTTTTCCGACATTCTTCACGTAATCATTTGTTGCAACACTGGCATCAGTAAGATCAGCAAGTTTGGAAGTATTATCTCCGAGAGACTTCAATCCGGTTCCCAAATTTTTAATGAGATCGCCGCCGATGTTCGCATCACTCATCAGTTTGTCAAGATATTGCGCAACAGGATCAACTGATTTTTTCTTTTCTTTCTTCCTGGAATGTGCGTCTTCATCCTGCATACCTGCAAGTTCAGGATATACCAATGACCAATCCACATCTTCATGTGGTGGTTCAAAAGCAGAAAAGAAGAAGATGACGGCTTCTGTTGACAATCCGATAACCAGCATCAAGCCGGCACCGGTATAGTGCTGGATTTTAAATAATGCCCCAACAATAACAACAGCTGCACCCCATCCGTAGAGGCGCGCCATAAATGTTTTAAACTTTTTTCCTTGAGTTAATTCGGCAAGTCCCATAATGTAAAGAGATTAAGTTTTAAGGTTAAACAATAATAGTAAGTTGACTTTTCAATTTTTTGAAAGGCGTAAATGTAATCGTTTCGATTAAATCAGAAAGGGAAATTTCCCGGATGTGGATAACTTAGTAATCCGACTTATCACGACCCAGGAAACTCATTACGCTCCGGAAACCAATGTAGCATTTTGCTGTGTCCTGGTACTCATAAGTACGGGCACTGGTCTGCAAATAGAATGCAACATCCTTCCATGAACCCCCGCGCAATACTTTTCTTTTCATCGCTGCAGGATCCGTTTCCTTTGCATCATATACGTAGTCTGTACTGATGTCATGACTAAAGCTATACGCAGATTCGTCAAAAGCATTGCTTGTCCATTCGGATACATTTCCGGCCATGCAATACAAGCCATAATCATTCGGCCAGTAAGAAGTAACTTTTACAGTGTATACACCACCATCATCCTGGTAGCTTCCACGCATTGGTTTAAAGTTTCCAAGGAAACAACCGCGGCTGTTCCTGATGTAAGGACCGCCCCACGGATATGGAGATAAATCAAGGCCTCCGCGGGCCGCATATTCCCATTCAGCTTCTGTAGGAAGGCGGAAGTCCTGCACAAATGCATCTCCGTTTTCTTCGAGGTAACTGTTGAGTAATTGTGTTCTCCAGATACAAAAAGCACGGGCCTGTTTCCAGCTCACTCCTACAACAGGATATTCATCGTAAGCCGGATGCCAGAAATACATCTGTGTCAATGGCTCATGGTAAGAATATGCATAGTCATGGATCCACGACAATGTATCGGGATAAATATTCAGGATGTCCTTCTTGATAAAAACTGAACGGTCTGTTCTTCCTTGTGCACGGTTACTAAGTCCGCCGGCTGAATTATCTGCAGGAGTAGAATAATCTTTTTCTGCAGCTGCCTTCAGGTCGATCCAGTAATATTCGAAATTTAATTTACGTGTATCTATTTCTTTTCTGCGATAAAAACGCTCTGTTTCAGGAAGGAAAAGTTCAGCAAGTGTTTCCACATTCTGCTCGTCATCCCATTTAATTTTCTGTCTCCAGTTAATACGCTCACCGTATTCACCTTCATCAATCAAATGTTCTCCACCAATGAGGCGATGTGCCAATGAGTCTTTTACCCAATATACAAACTGCCTGTATTCATTATTGGTGATTTCCGTGTTATCCATGTAAAATGCAGGAATGGTAACCGTCTTTGCCTGGGAGGTCAATGCGTATGGAACGTCCTGGTCACTCGGACCCATGTTGTAGGAACCGGCAGGAATGTAAACCATTCCGTATGGGTCAGCCTGGTACCACTTTTCCCTGCCCTGCACGCCAACCAACTGGCCTTTGTTCCCTCCACCGCACCCTGCCAGCGCGATAAGGAAAATAGAGCATAAATAACCTATGCTCCTGAATCCTGTTGCCTTGTTCTTCATTGGATTATTGAGATGTTTAAATTGAGTTTGCAAGTTGATTAACGTATAAGTTCCTTTTTTTATTGTGTACACTTTAGGGTGTAACAACCTCTAACGACTTTCTATACCTTTGGTTTCACCTAATCTACGACACCAAATCCCCTCTGTGATACTATTCTTACAGGAATCTTACATTCCTGTGAAATTGCCTTTTCACCACTTTTGCCACATTCATACAATATCCTAACACTATCTCATGAGTGCCTGAACTGTAGGTTTTAATTTTCGAAGTTGTAATGTCATAAGCATACCCAAGCTTCAGATTCGGTATTAATTCAATCCCTGCCATCACCACAATTGCATCCTGGAACCGGTATGCGCCGCCAATCCAGTATTTGTTGTTGATGAAGAGATTTGCATTCAGATCAAACTGTGTTTCTACGATATCGCTTTTAATCATCACTGCCGGTTTGATTGTAAATACCGATGTGATATCATAACTATATCCTGCCATCAGGAAATAATGCCTGCTGAGTTTGGTAGTAACATCGCCAACTTTCAGCTCATTCGCTGTAAGATGGGATGATGACAGGCCGACATAGAGTTTATCTGTATTGTAGTATATTCCGAGAGAAAGATCATAGCTGCCTCCGCTTTGTGTCCCGGTTGGAATATTCTGATCACCGTCATCATTGTAAATCAGCTTGCTTCCATCCAGCGATTCCTGCATGTATCCCAAGCCAAGTCCGATGCCGATCCTGCCATTTCCAAGGTCAGCACGGTATGCATAATTTGCCTTGATATTTAAACTGTTTCCGGCTCCTAATTTATCAAGCGCATGAACTGAAATTCCTATTCCCCCATGCAACGCATCCAAAGGCATGTCTGCAGTAAGCATAGCTGTTTTGGGTTCTCCACCGAAGCCAGTCCATTGGTTCCGGTAAAGCAGCGTTCCGCAAATTGCATCATTGGCTCCGGCAAAACCAGGGTTGTAATACAACTTGGTAAACATGTGCTGACTGAATTGTGGATCCTGTTGAGAAAATCCCGGCGATGCCAATAGCAAGCCGAATAAAACTAAAAAAGTAAAATGTTTAATCATCGAGTAAAATTTCCCATGGGGCCGACACGAGGTTTCGACCTTATATGGCGTAAAGAAAGGAAAAAATTAAAATAATAACAAAATTTATTTTGAGCTCGGATCAACAAATAACCCAAAAAGGAGGATTCCGACGATCAACTTAACTTTTGGAGTGCCTGCCACCAACGATCAGGCATTTCATCTTTCATCGCTACTTCGTAATCCCGGTAGGAACATGGAACCAAATGATGCCTGTGATATTTCACCTTGGAATTCGGATACGGAACTTCCATCCACCAGCGCTCACTCTTTTTGCTTTTATAAAAAACTATTTCCTGTTCGTCCTTCTTGATATTGACGTGATACTTCACAAAAGCATTTTTGTTCACCAAAGGCAAATCTTTTTTACGCTGGTAGTACCCGTCGAGGAAATACCAAAGCATCTGCGCAACGAGATGAGAAGTCTGGTCGCGCTGATCATAACTTGGATTCACTTCGTAAAGGCCTATCGAAGTCAGCTTGTCACTGAGCCCCGCATACCGCATGATGGCACAGGCTTCCTCCCCATAAAATCCATTCGGCGTAGCGTTTGCGTTTCCTGGCGCATCACTCTGCCTGATGCTGCTGATGTCGAAACTCAGGATATCAGCACTTCGAACGATCGGCTCAGTCTCTTCCATATTTTTTCTCACTTCTCCCAGCCGGTATGCATCGAAGTAAAGTTTATTCATCAGCTCAATCTGGTCGGCTCCTGCAAAATAAGTCTGGTACCCGATGTTTGAAAAGTTGAACAGGAAATTGGGTTCATGCAGAATTATTTTTCCGAGATAAGAATGGCTCCTCAGGTTTTCTTCTGTCGTGCCCAAATCAAAATAGGCGTCCACAGAAACGATATTCACCGTCTCTTCCAGTTTCTGGTAAGCGACATACTGCGCAAACGTAATGTCCTGGCTACCTCCAAGGATGATTGGCAGAATACCTTCCCGCATCAGGTCTACCATGATGCTTGATACAGCCGCGTAAGTATCATTCACAGTCTCACCAATCTTTAGGTTTCCGAGATCTGTAATTTTGTAAGGATGTGCTACCGATTTGAGCTTGTAAAACCGCTCACGGATTTTATCCGGCGCTTCCCCACAGCCACGGTTACCAACCGAGTTGCGGTCTTCAGGAACTCCGAAGATCACAATTTTTGTGTCAGATAGGTCAGGGAATTTTTCTTCGTCAAGAAATTTGCTGACTACATTTCCAATTAAATTTTTATGCTGACTGTAACGGTCAAAAATTTCTTTGTCGAGGGGCTGAAAGTAAACGGAAAGATCCACGGGCGTTTGGGAATAAAATGGTCACAATTATTTGTGACGATGAAAATACTCCGATCAACCGCCGGAAAGGCGGTGTGTTGAATTATTTTTAAACAGGCCTATTAAAATCAATTTAACGGGTGTGTGAATTGGCTGTTCAAGTCTCCCTCTGCATAATTATTACAAGCATTTCATGTAAGTGAGTCGCATATTCTTAAACTGAAATGCTCTACATACACATGAGAGGGAGATTTAGAGGGTGTGTGGCTTTGGCTGCTGGCTGTTAACTTCAGTTCTTTTTCTTTTTCACCACCCGTTTTTTCACTGCCGTCTTTTTCGCCGATGCCGCTTGCTTCAGCGGTGGTTCAGCATCAATAGCTTTCTTCCTCGAAGCTGATTTTTTTGCCGGTGCTTCAACTTTGCCCTTGAAGCCGCCCTTTTTTCCACCCCATGATTTCTTCCCTGTGTCTGGAGTATTCGCAGCAATTTTATTTATTTCTGCTAGAGTGATCGTTGCTCCATCCTTATCTTTCGGAATGCGAAGGTTGCGTCCTTTAAAATTAATGAATGGTCCCCACCTTCCTTTCAACACCTGTACTTCTTTATCTTCTTCAAAAGACTGGATCAGCCGCTCTGCATTCGCACGCTTTTTATCGATGATCAGTTCAACCGCGCGGTCATAAACAATTGTATACGGATCGTCTTCTTTTTTCAGCGATGCGAACAAACTTCCAAAGCGTACATAGGGACCAAAGCGCCCGATGGAGACCACCACATCCTCGCCTTCATACTGACCGATGTTTCGCGGCAGCTTAAAGAGATCCATTGCTTCTTCATGCGTGATGTTTTCAATGCGCTGGTTGTTACGCAGCTTGGCATACCGTGGCTTTGCACCTTCACCAAGTTTTTCAATTTCTTCAGTAGTTCCTATTTGTGCCATCGGCCCAAACCTTCCAACCCGCACCAGCAGCGTCAATCCGCTTATAGGATCTTTACCGAGAAGCCGCTCTCCGGAAACCCGTTCCGAAGTTTCCGTGGTAAATTCCACCGTTTTATGGAAGGGTCCGTAAAACTCTGCAAGCATTTTCTGCCACTTCAATTCTCCGTTGGCGATGTCATCAAATTCTTTTTCTACGTAAGCTGTAAAGTTGAAGTCAAGGATATCTTTAAAATTCGCGACGAGAAAATCATTCACGAGCATTCCGATATCAGTCGGGAATAATTTATTTTTATCCGCACCTGTTGTCTCCGTTTTCTTTTCTGCTTTTATTTTATCATCCCGCAAGGTGATTACATCATACTCGCGTTCCCTGCCCATCCGTTCTTCTTTCACTACATATCCGCGTTTTTGTACAGTGGAAATTGTTGGTGCATAAGTAGAAGGACGCCCGATTCCAAGCTCTTCCAGTTTTTTAACAAGGGCCGCTTCCGTGTAACGTGCGGGAGGATACGTAAAACGCTGCATCGCTGTGGACTCCACCAAACTCAATACTTCACCAATTTTTACTTCCGGCATCAGTCCTTCCTGCGTTTCATCACCTTCTTCATCTGTGCCTTCCATATACAACCTTAGGAAACCATCAAACTTGATGACTTCACCGGTACCAATAAAATTCAGTTCTGATTTATCCGATTCAATCGTGATCACCGTTTTCTCCAGTATTGCTTCACTCATCTGTGATGCCAATGCGCGTTTGCGTATCAGGTCGTACAAACGCTGGTTGCGCGGGTCCTCATCTGCAAATTCTGTATTAAAATCAGTCGGGCGGATTGCTTCATGCGCTTCCTGTGCTGATGCCTGCTTTGTTTTGTATTGACGTGTCTCGGAATATCTCTCTCCGTAATTGCTCAGCACAACCTGTTTCGCATTTGCCAATGCATCCTGTGAAAGGTTCACGGAGTCCGTTCTCATATAAGTGATCTTTCCGCTTTCGTACAGCTTCTGCGCAACGACCATCGTTTGGGCGACAGAAAATCCCAGCTTGCGGCTGGCTTCCTGTTGCAACGTGGAAGTTGTGAATGGTGCAGCAGGCGAGCGCTTGCCGGGTTTCACTTCTAAATTTTTCACAGAAAATTTCGCCCCGATACAATCGTTCAGAAATTTTTCTGCTTCTTCTTTTGTATTGAATCTTTTGGAGAGATCCGATTTAAAAGTTTTTCCATTGACAGAAAAAATTGCCGTCACCCTGTAAAATGCAGTGATGGTAAATGATGTAACTTCTCTTTCGCGATCCACAATCAGCCGCACAGCTACACTTTGCACGCGACCAGCTGAAAGTGACGGACGGACTTTTTTCCAGAGCACCGGGCTCAGTTCAAAGCCCACCAACCTGTCGAGCACCCTGCGCGCCTGTTGTGCATCCACCAGGTTCCGGTCAATTTTGCGCGGGTTCTCAATGGCATTCAGGATTGCTTTCTTGGTGATTTCATGGAACACGATGCGTCTTGTATTTTCTTCATCCAATTCCAATGCCTCCAGCAAATGCCAGCTGATGGCTTCTCCTTCACGGTCCTCGTCCGTAGCCAACCATACAATCTCAGCTTTCTTGGTCAGCTTCTTCAGTTCATCGATCACATGCTTTTTGTCCGGGCTGATCTCATACACCGGTTCAAAATTATTCTTGATATTGATGCCCATGCCGCTCTTCACCAGGTCGCGCACGTGTCCGTAGCTTGACTTCACCGTGAAATCTTTCCCGAGGTACCCTTCTATGGTTTTGGCCTTTGCAGGCGACTCAACGATGACTAAATTTTTTGACATTTTTAAAATAGAATCAAGAAGTAAGAATCAAGACGCAAGACGAAATTGGAATCACGAACAGGTTTTTGTTCCTGGCTCATTAATCTTATCTCCGCTTTTAAAAGCGCGCAAATAAAAGCATTTTATTTTTTTACCTGCAAGAGAAAGTTTTTTTTAGAATATTTTGGAGCGAATAAATCTGCTTCTATTAGAATTTTTTCCTGCTGTTCGCTGCAAGTCCGCCCCTGAAGTAAGCGTAGCCGCGTTACTTCAGGGTGCGGGCTTTGCGCTGTCATCAGGGCTAATGTAGCATGGATACAGTTTCATCGAATATTTTCACAGCAGCCCCAGCACTCAATCATCCTAAAATATTCGAACTACGGGGTCAGAAAATTCAAATCTTGCTTTATACTATTAATAATGGTACTCCTGAGGGGGAATCAACTAAAATTAAGTTTCGCAAAAAAATTTCTTACAAAGATCAAGTTTTTCATCAACACTAGTAGAAAGTTTTCCACTGCAAGCAGCACCTCGTTGTCATCGCGAAAGAGGAATCCCGAAAGTTATAAGAAATCAATCCCCCAGCTACGGAGCATTATTTCTCTGCGCGGGCCTTATGCTTCAATAGGGCTGGTTTGCAGGGTTCCTGTTTCATTGCAATATTTCAAACAGCCCAAACAAAAACAAAAGCCCGGTAGGAGAGACATATTTTTTACATTCGTACTAAATATCCTCACAAATGATCCTTAATAAAAATACAAGGGAACTTTTCACGGACAATGGTGACCTTATTAAAAAATTACATTGTCCATTTCAAAAGGAGTGGGCTGAACTTGGTAAAACTCAATCATCGTCGACCCGCCTTTGCAATCAATGTGGAAAATCTGTTCACGACTCTAAGCATTTTTCTGATGCTGAATTAAGCCAACTCATCAGGGAAAATCCTGAAACTTGTTTGAAAATTAATAGCCATCAATCAAATCTGACTTTAATAAGCTGGTGAAATGGAAGTATTAGAGCCCGACAAAAAGCCAAGAGTAATAAAAACCGCAAGGAGTAAGGATTCGATAAATGAAGCTGCTCATAATGGATTTTTTCCGCTGATGAAAAGTGTAATTCCATCCAAAGACCTTCGTGCGAAATACGCGGTCATTCAGAATAAAACTACCGGGGAAATAAGAGTTACAGGGGATTACAGGACTAGTGATGCGAAAGAGAATGAAACTTTAGCAATAGAATTTACCTATTACTATCCTTATCATTTCAAAGAACCTTACGCCGCATATTTACTCCCGAAAGATTTAATAGTTGGCGAAAGAGTATGGCTTGAAGATGTAATCGAAGACATAGTGGGTAAAAGATGGAACCAAGGGAATACATACAGGCTGGAAAGTGTTGAAGCCATTTGGAATGGAAAAGATTTTGATATTCAACATTTTCTAAGTGAGCATGAATGGGAAATGATTGGATAAAGAACTATTTTATGGGGAGGGAACGAAAGTGCGTAGCTTTTTTTTCCTGTCTTCAATCTTTTCTTGCAGGCAGTCGCTGCACGTCTGGAAAAGTAATCATTGCAAAAGAGGAATCCCATTAGTTATTGTGAAAGCAATCCCTCAGCTATGAAACATGTACTTCTCTGTGTGCGGGCTTATGGGTTTGTTCTTTTCATTTACTACAAAAAATAAATGTCTCGGAAGGATTCATGCATTTTGCTCGATGCGAAATAATTTCTTTATTTAAACTATTTATTCGGAGTTACAATCTTTCGCGTGAGCGGCTTTAAAACTCAATCTCAGCCCCGTTCTTCTTATCAGATCAATAGATCTTACCCAAAATTTAGAAGAACAAATACCGCAAGCATGATTTTCAAACAGAATAATATTCTTTACTTTTACCAAATGAAACTTGCCATTCAATACCTGCACGACGCAAATGGAAAAACCAATGCAGTTCAGCTTCCATTAACCGAATGGGAAAAAATCGTTAATACAATAAAAAAGCATGAGCAGCTTTTATCAATTAAATCTGATTTGAGAAGTGCATTTGCGGAGGTGGAAAAAATGAGAAAAGTACCTCTCAAAAAACAAACACTCTCTGATTTTCTGAATGAACTTTAATGTAATTCC
>JBDTTM010000077.1:0-12237 GCA_039930605.1 Bacteroidota bacterium | reverse complement strand
GAAAGGATGCCATGAATGGAACAGAAATTCTGAAGGAAATTAAAGCCCAGAAACCGGACGCAGAAGTCATCATGTTCAGCGGACAGGATCGGATTGAGGTAGCTGTGAATACCATGAAATATGGCGCTTTTGACTACATCGTTAAAAGCGAGAGTGCTTTTCATCGCTCTGAAAACGTAATTTTCAATATCATCCGGAGGATGAAACTGCAGAGTCAGGCAAATACATATAAAAGACTTACTTATATTTTTGCCATAGCATTTGTCGTGATGATCATCATCGTAATCGCCCTTTGGAAAATGGGAATGATCAGCAATAACCCGGGCTGGCTCTAATCCCGGGGATCTTTTCTTGGCTTTTTATTAATATTTAAGTATTGGTTTAACAAACCGGCTTCTATATTATTGCATTCCCCCAAATCCTTATTGGATGCTGGTTTTAGCGAATTTTTATTATCTTTATCACCCTTTCTATTGAAACATCAACATTCATGATCAGGCACTAACTTCAAAATTTAATTAAATGAAAAAAAAATTCATTCTTGTCAACCCATGTATGTGGTTTGTAATACTATTGTTGGGAATCTGTTTGCTGAACGTAAGCGTATCAGAAGCACAACTTCTTCAATGGAATACCTTTGGTAATTTAGGAACAGAAACGACTGAGCCCAGCGTAGCGAATGATGTAAATATTGCAGGTTCGGTTAATTTGACTTTAGGACCTGGTATAACAGCAGCGACAAATGGGAATAGGTTTGGCGGTTCAAATTGGTTTGATACCGGAAACACAGTTGCCGGCAATACTTTGTCAGAGGCAGTTGCCGGGAATAACTACATTCAATTTGTCGTAACTCCTAATGGCGGCTTTTCATTTACAGCTACATCGCTTGTTTTTACATGGGATCGATCAGGTACCGGTCCTTCCAGTGTAACACTCAGGTCTTCGGCAGACGGATATACTGCTGACTTGGGATCAGTAACTGGAATGATTAGTGGAGGAGCGGCAACAACAACTCCCAGAACAATAACAATTTCCAGTCTTTCCAATATTAATTCAGCGACAACATTCAGACTTTATGGTTATGGTGCAACCGGTACTGCAGGAACAGGCGGTTTTGACAACTCTTCTTCAGTCGTTGATGTTCAACTTAACGGATCAACATCCGCTATTGTAGCAGCGAGTTTATTTCCCGGTTCTATGTCCGGATCTTACGGAAACGTATGCATAAATACTACTGCAGGACCGCTCAATTTTTCATTAACAGGTGTCAATCTTGATGGTAGCGCCGTCACTGTTGGCCCTCTCGCCGGATACACTTTTTCCGAATCGGCAGGTGGTCCGTTTACAGCCAGTGTTTCTCCCCCTTACACAGCACCTTCCTTGTCTACCACAATTTTTGTTGATTTCACTCCCACACTCATTCAATCGTACGATGGAACTATTCCCGTTACTGGCGGCAGCGCACCAAATACAGGGACTTCAGTTGTCGGCTCAGGGATCAATACATTAGCTGTTACTTCATCTGGTGCAGCGAGCGCTATTGGTTCTTCGACTGCAACAGTTGCCGGTACAATTACTTCATTGGGTTGCGGTACACTCTCAAGTTATGGAATTGAATATAGTATAACCGGTGGTTTCATAGATGGGTCAGGAACACCCATTGCTTCTGGCAACCTCGCAGGAATTAATTTTACTTCAACCCTTAGCGGTCTTTCATTTTCAACTGTTTATTATTATCACTCGTATGTGATCACTTCTTCAGGGACGGTTTATGGTGCTGAAGGAACTTTTACAACTACGCTTGATGCACCTGTTGCCAATCCAGCAACGAATATTGCCAATCACAGCTTTGATGCAAACTGGGATCCAGTTGCAGGGGCAACCGGTTACCGACTTGATGTTGCAACAACAAGTACCTTCTATGTTGCAAGCGCCACCCCTGTTGTTGAATGGAACTTTCCCAATAATCCTGATAACAATGTTGCTGACGGTGGTATTTCACTGAACCTTTCAAAGACTTTAAACCTGTTCGGCAACGTGACTGCAGTAACTTATGTTCCAACGGCTTCAGGAACTACCAGTGCTGCAACAACCACGTCTGGGGGATGGGCTTCCGGTTCCGGTGCGGATTACTGGGAAACAAGTATGGTTACGTTTGGATACTATAACCTCGAGGTATCATCTGCACAACGGTCTTCAAATACAGGTCCGAAGGACTTTAAACTTCAATATAAATTGGGTTCCGGCGGAACTTACACGGATGTAGCGGGAGGAACTGTCATCGTTGGTAATAACTGGACCTCGGGAGTATTAACTTCCATATCATTACCGGCAGTTTGTGAAAATAAACCATCAGTTTTCCTGCGGTGGATAATGACATCCAACACTGCTGTGAACCTTAGCCCTGTTCAAACCGGCGGAACAAGTGCCATTGACGATATTTCTATCATGGGTCATGTAGGATCTTTCGTGTCGGGGTACAACAATTTAGCAACTGCCTCCAGTCCACAACCAGTATCTGGATTAAATGCCAACGCAACTTATTATTACCGTCTAAGAGCAACCGCTTCGTCAATTACATCGAATAATTCAAATGTAATCACAGTCACCACAACATGTACCGCTGCTGCTATCAGTGCATGCCCGTTAGATATTGACCAATGCGATAATGATATTGCCACGTGGACAGATCCAACGGCTACAGGAGATCCTGCTGCAACAGTTGTTTGTTCTCCACTTTCCGGTTCTTCGTTTCCACCTGGAACTTCAAGTGTAATGTGTACGGCCACCAATGATTGCGGTGCACCTTCCATTTGTACATTCAATGTTACAATTAATGAGAGCCCGGTCATCGGGACCTGTCCGGGAGACATTACCAGTTGTAATCCAATCGTAACATTTACTGATCCTGCCGCCACAGGAACGCCTACACCCGCTGTTGTATGTTCGCCGCCATCAGGAAGTAGTTTCTTAACTGGAACGACCATCGTTAATTGTGATGCAACAAATTCCTGCGGTATTTCAAGCTGTTCATTCAATGTAACGATTAATGCTTCAAGCACAGATCCGGCAAGTGCTACAAGTAATGCACCTTATGGACAAATATGCTATGGTGGTAGTGTCAGCCTTTCAGTAACAGGCGGGACTTTTGGTCTTGGAGCCGGATACGTCTGGTATGAGGGCGGATGTGGTACCGGTGGATCTATCGGATCAGGTCCTACCATCAATGTGACACCGATTACGACAGGTATCCATACTTATTATGCACGCATAGAAGGTACCTGCAACAATACCAATTGCGTTTCGGTTTCTGTTAGCGTCATCTCATCTCCTCCTTCCGGCACAATTCACTATACTGCGTCCATTGCTGATGGATGTGTGAGTGCTCCTGCTGCTGTATTTTCTGTAAACAATATTCCCAACTGTACATTCTACCGCTGGACCAGTACTGCATCCGGTGTGCGTTTCAATGGGAATCCAAGTCCTTTCGAAACAACAACACCGACAGTGAATGTGAGTTTTGTATCACTGCCTGCGGCCGGAACATCGGGATGGAGCATTTGTGTGTTTGGTGGTAATGCATGTAATAATACAAATACGATCTGCACATGGGTGCGCGCTACAGTAAGCATGCCGGGTACAATTGCCGGCTCAAATATCGGTTGCCCTTCTGCAACGCTTGTACCTTATAGCAGTGGTACCGTTGGAGGTGCCGTTTCTTATCAATGGAGTTCAACAGGTGGTATTGTTGTGAATGGGAATGGATCACAATCCATCACAGTAGATTTCCCTGCCGGTTTTGTTTCCGGAACGTTAAGTGTACACGGACAAACTGCCTGCGGTTACAATGGCCCTGACCGTAGCATCAGCATCAACCGTGCGCCTGCAATACCAGGAACAATTTCAGGTTCAGGTTATCCTTGCCCAAATTCACTATTCAATGCTTACAGCGTATCGGCAGTTCCGGGAGCAGCTAATTATACCTGGACTACAACTGTACCGGGAGCAATCGTTTCCGGCACAACAAACAGTTGTAACATTCAATTCCCGGCCGCAATACCTGCCGGTTCCTCTGTCACAGTAACAGCGAATAGCATTTGCCCATTTTCAAGTGCAGTTCGATCAAAAGGCATTGCCTCTGGAATACCCAATACACCGTCCTCTATCAGCGGACCTTCGTCAGGCCAGTGCGGACAAACAGGCGTTTCTTATTCCATTAGCCCGGTATTATTGGCTACAGGATATAGCTGGAGTACTTCTTGCGGAGCCATTAATGGGCCAACCAATCTAAGCGGTGTTTCTGTTGACTGGCCTTCAAGTTTTACCAATTGTACATTATTAGTATCAGCTACGAATGGTTGCGGAACAGGTGGAGCACGAAGCCTTGTTGTGTTGGGAGCGCCTTCGACACCGGCTGTGATTGGTGGAAATATTGCTCCTTGCGCAAATGGTGTTGAGACCTATACAACTGCAGGATCAACCGGGGCAACATCATATACCTGGACTTTACCCGCTGGTGCATCAATCATAGGACCTGCAAATGGTGCAACTATCCTTATGCAATGGGGTTCAACAAGCGGCAACATTTCTGTATATGCTTCCAATGCCTGTGGTAATTCAGGTGTCCGTTCCCTGAGCGCAACAATTTCCTGTAGAATGAGCCAGTTAAATTCTTCTAATGCTACTTTCATTTCAGAAGTATATCCGAATCCGGCAACTGAAAAAGCAACATTGAAGTTTATTTCTGCCAATGCCGCCAAATATCATCTTGAAATCACCAACGTTCTTGGTCAGCGCTCACTTTCTACAGATGGTTTCTCAGCTGAAGGAATCAATGTAGTTGAGCTTGACTTCAGGAGTTTTACAAAGGGAGTTTATTTGATCAACCTGGTTATTGGGGATGACAGCGAACAAATCAGGATCGTTGTTCAGTAACTGTATTTATTAATATAAACAGGAGGGTTGCTTTGATAGGGGCAACCCTTTTTGTTATTTTATTCTCCTTCGCCGAATACCTCGTAGCATGCTGCGGGGTCGTTCATTTTTTACTAATCGTAACGTTAAAAAACCCGGAACGCGATTTCAACAACTCACCGTGTAACCGGGAATTGATATTTGCTCCTTTGCAACCAATTATTTTTAGGGGAATAATTGATTTTCATTGGTTTTGATAATGGGAAACAATCAATATCGAAGAGGTGCATAAACAAAAAAATTATTTCTTCCTGCACAAATTCCTGAAAGTGGTATTTGAAATATTACTGATTACGCTGCTTTTTTTAATTATTAACCAGCTATTAAGCCTTTGAGAAGTCTGGTAATAAAATCAACGTTTCGTGAAGAAGGCAAGAAATTCTTCCTTTTTTCTTTTTGAAATAAAGGCCTCTTTGCCATTCGACATTATCACAGACCCACCATCAGCTTTCAGGAATTTTTTAATTTCATTGATATTGATGATAAAGGATTTGTGTATACGCATGAATGTCGACGCTGCAAGCATATCTTCATATTCTCCGATCCCGCTGGAAGTAAGCATGGTGAGGTTATTTTTGAGATAGAATTTGGTGTATGATCCGTCAGCTTCCAGCAATACGATATCATTTGTATCCAGTATTTCAAATCCTTCACTCGTGGTGATTGCAATTTTCTTAATGCCATGCTGGTTAACTTTCAGCAACTGCAGAAAATCTTTCAGGTGTTCCCTGGCAGGTTTATTTTTGATTCGTTCTTCGAGGCGATTGATGGTCGAACTCAACTCCTCCAGGTTGATTGGCTTCAATAGAAAATCAAAGGGAGAATACTTAAATGCTTTTAATGCATATGCATTGTATGCCGTGGTAAATACAATTTCAAAATTGATGTTGTCGAACTTACTCAACATTTCAAACCCATCACACAGCGGCATGTCAACATCAAGAAAAATAAAATCAGGTTGGTATTTTTTAATCAATTGTTCACCTTCGATTCCATTCACAGCTTCAGCAACCACATTTACCACGGGGTGATTTTTCTGCATCAGGGTCTTCAAAATAGACCTGCCGTCTTTTTCATCATCAATAATAATCGTGTTCATGCGTTCGTGTTTTAAAATAATTCTTCCTGCAATGCCTTTGGTAAAATAATAATTACTTCAGTTCCTGTACTGTTGTGATCGGCATTTTCCAGGTCAACAATACTTACTTCCGATTTGATTCCATACTGTTCATTGATCAGCTTCAGCCGGGATGAAACCAGATTCATGCCGATGGAAGTATGCGACTTCGTCCTGTTTTGATTGATCTCTGCAGATTTTTTCCTCCCAATCCCGTTATCGATAATTTTGAAAATGATATCAGCACCTGTTTCCGAAATTATTATCTCCAGCCGCTTATTTCCTTCTCTATGTGCAAGCCCGTGAATAATTGCATTTTCTACAAATGGTTGTAAAAAAGCTGACGGCACTTTTATTTTTGCCGCGTTTATTTTTTCTTCCATACGGAATGTAAATTCTAAATCTTTAAAACGGAGTTGCTCCAGTTCCATGTAGTTTTTTAATACTTCCAGCTCATTTGAAAGTGTGATGAACTGTTCACGGGAGTTTTGTAAAATACTACGCACCAGCAGCGAAAACTTGTTCAGGTATTTGTAAGCAGCATCATTGTTGTTGCTCACAATGCAGGCCTGGATGGAGTTGAGTGCATTGAAAACAAAATGAGGGTTCATTTGCGCCATTAAGGCCTGCGTCTCTAATTGCGCCAATTTTGTTTTGATGCCTTCCTCAGTCTTAATTTTTTTTATACGTTGAAGGTAAATATAGTATACGGCAGTTGCGAAAAAAACAGTGAGCAAGATTTTGAACCACCATGTTTTCCAGTAAGGTGGAAGAATGGAAATATGAAGTGTCGCAATGTCATCGTTCCAAATCCCATCAGTATTACTGCACATTACTTTGAAGGTATATTCTCCCGGCATCAGTGCTGCATAGCTGATGCTCCTCGTTTTACCTATATCTTTCCAGCCTGATTGTAAGCCTTCCAATTTGCATTTGAATTGATTTTGAGAGGCATCATTATAACTTACTCCTGTGAAATCGAATGTGAGATAATTCTCTTTGTAACCCAACATAATATCTTTTAAATTCAACGTTGAGATATTTTTAACAACTTTATCTTCTCCGATTATTTTTACATTGGTGATATAAGGTAAAGGTTTAAGTGTATCCTCCTTCATCATGTCCTGGTTACACGTTAGAAAGTTGATAGGCGCACCGCCAGAGGCTATTATCACGTCGCCGTTGCTGTCACAAAAGAGATTTACCGCATTCACATTCTTATAAATATTTATTTTGTCTGTTTGTGGATTTATTACACATACCGAATACCCGGCCCCGGCCCAGATGTTGCCATTCTTATCCTGTGCCAGGCAATAAATAAAATCGTTGTATAATCCGTTTTCCCGGAAATACTTTTTAAAGGTGTTGCTTTTGGGTAGATATAGATTCAACCCGTTTTTGGTGCCAATCCAGAGTCGTTTTTGTTTGTCTAAAAGAAAACTTTGTACTTCATCATTGCTTAAACCGGCGCTGTCATTTAGGTCAGAAAAATATTGAACGAATTTATTCCGCTCTCTGTTGATCTTCACGATGCCTTTATCCCGGCCAATCCAGATGTTGTATTGACTATCTTCAAGTATATTGAATACATATGCATTGTCTCTGCAAGGAGTTTGGAGGTCGATGTCAAAGAAAATATTTTTAACGGGGTCATAGCATTGAAAGCCTCCGGCAAAAAAGCCTATCCAAAATATGCCGGAATGGTCTTGCGTGATCGTAGCAATTTTATTGCATTTAATACTGTTACTGTTATTTTTGTCATGTAGAAAAGGTTTGAATGAATTATCGACTTCATCATATAAATAAAGACCCGAACTGGTACAAACCCACAGTTGATTTTGCCTATCAGCGTAAAGAGAATTCACATTTGAGTTCTGCAATTTTGAATTGTCAGGTGGTACTCGCGAATACGATTTTATTTTATTGAGATGTTGATCGAAAATATGAAAACCGCCTCCGTAGAAGGATGAGAAGTAATAGCGCAGCTCATTTGCAGGCGTATATTTTTTGACAATTCCCGATACCCATCCGTTGAATTGATTTTTGTGCTTCGTGAAAATCTGGTTCGAGGGATTGATGGAAAAAACGCCGGCATCATTGCCAATAAACGACACTTCGTTTCTGTTTGTAAACAGGCACATCGTACTCAAAAGTTTTCCTGACAACTGGTGATCTGAAATATTATTCGAGTTCTCAAGTGCTGCAAAACCCCGAAAGGGATGTTGCTCACCTGGTTTAACAATAAAAAGTCCATATCCTGCAGTGCCAATTACAATATCATTTTTAAATGTACCCGCGGTTGGCTTGGCAATAAAGTAGATTGAATTTTGCAGGGTTGGGTCCGTTGGCTTGTAGTCAAGTAAAAATTGTTGTGCCTGGTTTTCTTTTTCATCAAAAATCAGCAGGCCATGATTGGTGGAAGTAACCCAAATTCTGCCATCATCAGCTTTTACAAAATCGCTAAGCGAAATAAAAGGCAGGGTTTTAGAAAAAAAATCCACAGTAAATTGTAAATATCTATAATTATGGGTAACTGTATTGTACCTTAATAAGCCGTTATTTGTAAGCAGTAATAAATTATTTTTATCCTCCTGGAAATAATCAATGATAGCGACATCAGCATTTGTATTAATCGGCTGACGCATGGTATATAGTTGAAATTTGTTCTTCGTTTTGTCGAAGACACTGATACCATGCTCATTGATGAGGCAGAGTTCATTGTACCCGTCATGAAACAATTTGCCGTAATATCCTCCAAGGTTTACCGTTTTTCCGTTGAGCAAACCATCCGTGTAATCAATTACCTTTTCTTCATCAGGAAGGAAATGGACAATAAAACGGCTCGCATACACCCAAATTCCATTGCTGTCATCACCACAGATAGAGTAAATATTATTCCCGGGCAATGAGTTCCGGTCACTGTGATTTTGACGGTAAATTTTAACGCTGTTGCCATCGTACCGGTTTAATCCGTCTTCGGTACCGATCCAGAGAAATCCTTTACTGTCTTCGTAAAAACAATGCGTAAAGTTATCTGATAGTCCCTGCTGACTATTCATGTAACGGATATCCAGCTGGTCGAATGATTGTGCAGTACACAATGTGTATAGCAGGAAGAAAAAAGAAACAGCAATACTTTTTCTCATGGTATCCGGCATCCGGAGTCGGTAAAACTAAACAATGTAAAACCATGGGCTACACTTTTAGTATCCCCTATGTTGCCGTTAGAAAACCAAAGCCTGTGTTTCAACAAATGGCCTACCCGCACGCAGGCACAAAGTCCACTTTTGGACCAATATTCGAAACAACTTAATGCAACACTTTAAAAACAAAATAAAAATGAAAAATCAAATTCTATTACTCGTAACACTTGCTGCAATGATGTTTAACTCATATGCAACCGTTCGAACAGTTTCTAATGATCCTGCAGGCGGAGCACAATATGCAGACTTACAATCAGCGTATCTCGCGTCTGCTGCTACAGACACCTTAATGCTGGAAGGTACGAACATCGCTTATACAGTTAGTAATGCGATCAACTGGTCTAAGCAATTGGTGGTAATAGGAATTGGATTTAATCCTGCAAAATTTAATCCCAGACAAACACTTATCAATGGGTTGGGAAATACAACCATTGTTCTAAATTCAGTAGGCAATGGTTCTAAATTTTATGGGATTCGATTTACCGCAGCCAGCCTGGCACTTAACAGCACAATTTCAAATTACACTTTTGAAGATTGCATGTTTGATAATACTCTCAATTTTATTGGTCAAAGTAATCTAAGTGGAATTACCTTTAGAAACTGCATTTTTTTACTTAACGGTGTTAATTATATTGCAGGAGCAACATCCAATCCCTATTCCAATATTGTTTTTTTAAGCTGTGTGTTTAATGGATATATTGATGGGTCAGGAAACACAAATTCCGGAGTTACGGTTGACCACTGCATATTTCTTAGTACAAACAATGCATTGAATAATCTTCAGAATTCTGTTATAAGGAATTCTATTTTTATGAATGTGGCAAACATTACTCCCACTGGTTCAATCAATAATACTTTTACAAATAATATTTCACGTCTCGCAACTACCTATCCACCCTCAGGAAATATGGGATCAGGTAATTTCACAAGCACCAATCCTAATTTTGTGACTTATACTTTGAATGCTGCATATTCTGCTTCACATGATTACCATTTGAATCCCACGCCAAGTGTTTTATATGTTGGGACCGATGCAACCGATATCGGACTTCATGGCGGAATTGCACATTTTAGTGAAACCGGAGAAGTACTCATTAATCCTATTGTGCGAAATGTGCAGATTGGTAATACCAGCCTGGCACCAAACGGCAATTTGAATGTAACGATTAGCGCTGGAAAACCCAACGACCAATAGACAGGGGTTATTATCAGCATTTTTTCAAATCTTTTATTCAAACAGTTTATTATAATACGCTATGAGACATAAAAATATTTTATGGCTTATTGCTCTTGGTTTGTCTGTCAGTAATTTGTTTGCACAAAACACGGCTCAGGTTACTGCCATTCAATACTACTTCAATACCGACCCGGGCGTTGGCATTGCAGGCAACGGAGCAATAGTGCCGGTTTCACCAATAGGCAGCATCAATCAAACATTCATAATTCCTTTGCCTGTTCTCAGCAATGGACTCCAAAACCTGTACGTAAGAGCAAAGGATGAATTTGACAGGTGGGGGATGGCTGAACGAAAATTGTTTTACATCACCACTTTCGAGGCAAATAATATTATCAGTTATCAATATTATTTTGACACCGACCCGGGTGTTGGCCTTGCAGGTAACGGTGCTATCGTACCTGTTACTTCAACAACTAATTATAATCAAACAGTAAGTATAGTCGTCCCGAACACATTAAGTGCGGGGTTTCATAATCTGTATGTACGAACTCAGAATGATTTAGGAAGATGGAGTATAACTGAGCGGAGAATATTTTTCATCACTACCTACGAGGCAAATAATATTGTAAACTACCAATACTATTTTGATACCGATCCCGGAGTAGGCGTTGTTGGTAATGGTGCAATTACTGCCGTAACTTCTACAACGAATTTAACACAGACTTTTAATGCAACCGTTCCTAATGCGTTGTCAGAGGGTATTCATAATTTTTATGTGCGCGTACAAAATGACCTGGGAAGATGGAGTATTACGGAACGCAGGTTGTTTTTTGTTTCTATATATGAAGCGAATAATATCAATGCCTACCAATATTATTTTGATACAGACCCCGGAGTTGGCATCGCCGGAAACGGAGCCATCGTTGCAGTTTCTTCAACAACTAATTTAACGCAAAATGCTTCCATTGTTTTGCCAAACACACTTAGTTCAGGAATTCATAATTTATATGTACGAACAAGAAATGATTTGGGCAGATGGTCAATCACTGAACGCAGGTTATTTTACATTGAAAATAATGTAACAGAAAATATTTCCGGGCTTGAATATTATTTTGATACGGACCCGGGTGTTGGTAATGGAACTCAAATTCCAATTACAACAACTGCAAGTATCAACCAGGGTTTTGCAATCTATCTGCCATGCACTACACCTGGCATCCATAAATTGTATGTACGTGTCAAAGACAGTTTTGGCAGGTGGAGTATTGTTGAAAGAGGTTCCTTTACGGCTCTCAGCGGTGTTACGGCATCAGTAATCACAGCCGCAGGACCCACCACATTTTGCCAGGGTGGGAGTGTAGCGCTGTCAACATCTCCAGCTGTTACAGGAATCACCTATCAATGGATGCAGAATGGATCACCTGTTTCAGGCGAAACTTCTATTGCAACAACAGTTACAACTTCAGGTAGCTATACATTACAGGCAACCTGCAACGGAAATAGTATTGAGTCAACTCCGATTGTTGTAATTGTAAACGCACCGGCAGTTATAAATACATGCCCGTCACCAATTACCCAATGCGATAATCATGTCGTTACATGGACTAATCCAACAGCAACAGGTTTGCCCGCTCCGGCTGTATTATGTACACCTGTTTCAGGAAGTACGTTTGCGACAGGAACAACAAATGTTACTTGTTCGGCAACGAACAGTTGCGGCAATTCCTCCTGTTCATTCAATGTTACAATAAACGAATCACCTGTTA
>JBDTTM010000076.1:0-12274 GCA_039930605.1 Bacteroidota bacterium | reverse complement strand
GAACAAGGGTTGCATTATTTTTCAATGCGTATAAGCTGAATCCACCTGAGTAGGCAAATGTGTTCAGTACTTTTTTTCCATTAGAATAGGTTCCGAGAAGTTTCCTGTTTTCGCGCTGGTCGAGGAAGAAACCGGTTTTTTGTCCTTCGGAAAAGTTGACATGAAACATGATTTCATTTTCGAGGACGTCTTCTTCTGTTTTATTTCCGAAAAGTAATTCATTGCTGATATCCAATTGTTGCTGACGGCTCATGGTATCACCACTCTTGTCATAAATCGTAGAAAGGTTATCTCCATACAATTCCCGGAGTGCCTGTACTAAATGATTCTTGATGGCATGCATACCAAGTGTGTGCGTCTGAATGACTGCTACACTATTATATATGTCGATGATTAATCCCGGCATTCCATCTCCTTCGGCATGAATGAGCCGGTAGCAGTTTGTGGCCGGGTTGTCAATGAAGTTTAATTTCTTTCTGTATTCAAATGCACTTTGCAATTTTGATTTCCAGAATTCATAACCGGGTGTTACCTGTTCGAAGGAAAATATGCGGACGGTTATACTTCCTGCATGGTAATGTCCTGTGGCCAGGAATAAACCGGCAGCAGAAAATACTTCGACCACATCACCTTCTTTCGGATTGCCTTCAGTTTTTTTGATTGCTCCTGAAAACAGCCATGGGTGCTTGTTCTGGATGGATCGTTCCTTGGCGGGATGGAGGATTATTTTCGGAAAAGAAGACATCGAATCAGTTGGCGCGAAGATCAATATGAATGTTTATGCCTTTTAAAAAACAACCCACGATTAAAACCGTGGGTTGCGTAATCTTATTTGCAACTATGCTGTTAGTTCTTCTTCCCGCGGATTAAATGAATATATCCATGCAGGTTATTTCGTTTTGCATGGAGCGTATAATAATAAACTCCTTCAGCGCAATCCTTGCCATTGTCATCAACACCATCCCAATGGAAGTTGTAATCTTTTGACTCGTACACGATGTTACCCCAACGGTTATATATCGTCATCTTGAAATCTTCAATCGGGCAGAGATTCTTGATATAGTAGGTGTCGTTTTTACCATCACCTGTATATGAATCACCTCCGGGAGTAAAGACATTGGGGATTTTCAAGTCCTCTTCGCAGAGTTTGATCTCGATGTACACTGTATCTCTTGCTTCGCATCCGGCATTATCAGTAACAATCAGAATGATAGCGGTATCACCTGCATCACTATTGTAAATAGCAGAGGTCATATTAAAGATTGATAATGGATCGCCTCCGGGAAATAAAGTCCATTGATATGTATAAGGTGGATCATTCACCTGTGCAGTAAGCACAGAAGTAAGTGTATCAGATAAGCCTTCCGTGAGGAAGAGAGAATCCTGAATAATGTTTACAGAAAGAGTACTGGTAACAATGATCTGCGCACCTGTCACGTTTGTATCTTGGTAAAGACAGATTCTTCCATTGGCAAGAGTATAGGCAATCTGTGCTGTCGGATTATATACTCCGTCAGCATAATAAGTATGCGTAATTGAAGAATCCGGTGCATTGGTTTGACCAATACTACCATCTCCGAAATCCCACTGGACGTAATTGTAGGTTCCTGAAACAAGATGTGAAGTAAAGGTGACATCAACTGGCGGACAATGATTGACAGGTAGGTAATCAAAATATGCCTGCGGTCCCGGAACAAATACTATATCGGTACTATCCAATGTAACACTGCATCCCGGATTCATAACTGTTAAAGACACGCCGTAATAGCCTGGAATGGTAAAGTTAAATACAGGATCTTCAACTGTTGAAGTTCCGGTATATCCGAAAGGTCCATCGGGATGCCAGACCCATGAGAAAATTGAATCTGCATTCGGGCCATCAAAAAATGCGCTTGTATATCCACAGCTGTCGGCTTGAGTGACATTGATAATCACTGCCGGGCGCAGAACGAGGATTTGTTGACTAATGGTTGTATCGCAGCCATTCACATCTGTAACTTTTACCTGGACCTGGTACACGTGATCGTTCTGGTAGTAGGTATGCGATTCGCTGTTTGTTGAAGCAGCTATATTGGTATTGATCACGGGAGCAGTGCCATCTCCGAAATTCCATTCGTAATCAAACGGGCCTGTTCCGTTTACACTAACTGTATAGGGATTTACCATGCTGTCGCATATAAAAGTATCGACACCTGAAAATTGCGGAATTGGGAATGTGACATTGATATAAGAATTATTGATAGCAGAATCGCGGCAACCATTTGCATCTACAACTGTGAGTTGGACAGAATAAAATCCTGAATATAAATAGTTGAAGCTGGCAGATCCGGCTGTTGTAGTATCAATGTCTGTATTTGCAGGGTATGAAAAATTCCAGATGTATAGATTAATCGCCGATCCTTCATTCGTACTTGTACTATTGAATGAAGCATTGAACGGACGGCAACCTGTTGTATCAGGAGATGTAAAGGAAGCTTCAGGTCCAACTGCATGTACAATGTAGGTTGTATCTGCTGTGCATCCGTGTGGATCGGTAATGGTGAGCGTTACGGTATAAAATCCCGGGGCAACAAATGTATGAGATGGTGACGGAAGGATAGAAGAGTTTTGAAGGCCTGAAGCAGCATCACCAAAGTCCCATAGAAATGTCAATGCGTCCTGTGAGCCCGACCCATTGAAGTTTGCTGTAAACGGATGACAACCTGTGCCTGATGGAATAGTGATATTCGCAACAGGATCATAAATATTGATGGTAGCAGTGGTTGAATCATCACAGCCAAAAGTAAAATTATATGCATGAAGCAATACCTGGTACGAACCCCTGGTTGCATATGTATGCACAACCGATTGAATATTAGAAGCGTCAGTGTTTCCATCTCCGAAATTCCAGACAATCAGTTCATCACCGTGTGAAGTATCATAGAACTGTACGTTGTAAGGATTTGTGCAGTTATAGTAAAAAGTAAAAATTGCTTTAGGCGGATGAATAGTGATGATCTGGGGTTTCATCATTGTGTCCGGGCAACCTTTGCTGTATGCGATCAATGTAACATCGTAAATGCCTGTATCAGGAAATACATGAAACGGATCCTGTTCAATGCTTCCGAAATCCCAGGTCCAACCTGTTACCGGGCATCCATTGGCAGTGCTTGCATCGGTGAACTGGGTAGTATCATTGTAACACATCACGCTTGGGATCCAGGTGAAGTCGGCAGTTGGCGGAAAGCCGGTGCGAAACATACCGGGTCTTGTCGTCGTTGCCATGCATCCTCCACTGGTGGTGATTGTCAAGGAAACATTGTATTCATTGCACTGTGTATAAACATGGGTAACACTAGGACCATTGTTCAACGTTGTTCCATCACCAAAATTCCAGGAATAAACAGAAGTTGTATCCCCGCTGACATTTGTTGAAATCGCATTCAGTGCAAACGTATCGGTAAGCGCACAACCACTGTCGACAGGAGAAATGATCGTTACAGTTGGAGCAAAGATCTGAATGTAGTTCGGCCTGATGATGGTATCACTGCATCCATAAATGTTTGTTGCAATTAACTGGATGGAATAATTTCCGAAATTGGTAAATGTATAATTTGCGTTATGTTGAATGGAAGTATCCGCATTACCTGCATCCCCAAAATCCCAGAACCATTGGTTGATGTTGGCATCACCTGTACTTTGAAAATGAATTGTTACCGGCACATTGCAGCGCGTTGAATCATCAAGGGTAAACAAATTAAAAACGGGTTGAGGCCTTACATAAACTGAATCTGTGTAGGTATCCATACAGCCATTACCTACATCAGCGGTCATGGTCACTGTAAACCATCCTGAACTTCCATAAATGTGATTGGCGTCAAGGAGGTTAGAAGTGTTATTCTGCAAGCTTGCAGGATCGCCAAAAGTCCAGGATATTAAACCTGGAGTAGGAACGGTGGTATTGGTAAAAAAAAGTGTGTCGTACCTGCAAATTGTATCAGGGAAATGGGTGAAACCTGCTGCAATCGGAGAAGCAATAAAAGTTTGCGTAAAAGTACTAACACAATTTCCTGTCGTTGCTGTCAGTGTGATCGTATAGGATCCGTTTGCAGTGTAAAGGTGTGAAGGTGGACTTGCAAGGTTTGACGTATCAGCACTTCCACTACCAGGGTCGCCAAAAGTCCATACATAAGAATTGGCCACAGGCGAAGTAGTATTTGAAAAAGAAACACTTTGCGGAACGATACATGTCCCAGCCGGGGACAGAATAAATCCTGCATTTGGAGCGGGTACAACAACTAAATTGAAGTTCGATGATTGGGACTGGCAGTTATTTGCATCAATGACAACCAGATTCACGGTATAACTTCCGGCCAGGGTATATGCATGGGTAATGGTACTTGCGCCGATGATTACATTTCCATCTCCAAAACTCCATGTATAGGTTGATATCGCTGCACTTCCCTGTGTCGAGGTACTTGTAAAATTCAATAAATTGTTTTCGCAAGTAGTATCGTTATCAGCTATGAAAGTAGCGATGGGGCTTGCAAATACATGAATCACTTCCGAGTGAGATGAAGTGCCACCATTGATTACCAGGGTAACTGTATAGTCACCAACGGTATTATACAAAGCACTTGGGTTTTGATTGGTTGAATTATTACCGTTTCCGAGATCCCAGGCCCAGGAAGATGCACCAACCGATTGATCTGTAAAATTTACTGTAAGTGGAGAGCATCCTGAGAAATTGTTAGCGGTAAAATTGGCCTGACCGTAGCTGAAACTGGAAAATAAACACAAAAGGAGTGCATAAGAAAAAACAAGAGTACTTTTCTTCATGAGATAGTAGGTTGGAAGTTGAAAATGGTGACAGGTAAAATATTCTTTGAATAAGGTTTCAAACCTACGTGATTTTTTTCAAAGGGGCAAAGAGTAAAGGGGAAAAAATCGCCTGTTTTACAATGCATTACAAACAAGGTAATCATGCAATAAAATTTACCTTCGCCCGCCATACCATGAAGTTATGAAAAAGAATCTTTTGAACCGATCCGTCATTTTTTCAATGGCAATCCTGCTTGTGTTGGGCACGATTTCCGTTTTTGCTGCCACATCTCCTTTTACAATTGTTCCGGCGCCTCAATCCTGCAAAGTAACTCCGGGTGCTTTTACCTTCAGGGATGGAATGCACATCTGCATCAAGGGCGCCATGAAAAATATCAACCAGACTGCAGGATTTGAACTTGCAGCGGCTATCAGCAATACATTCAAGTATCAATATAAAATTGACCCGGAAACGTCACCGGCGCAGGTTGCTGAAATCAATCTTTTCCAGGATGAAAAACTGAATAGTGACACGGCCCTCAGGAACGCAAAAAATAAAGAGGAAGCATATACGATTATCGTCACCCCTTCAAGAATTGATGTGCGTGCTGTTTCACAGCGTGGAATTATGTATGCTGTGATGAGCCTGATTCAACTGATGGAACAGTCGAAGGACAAATCCATTTCCTGCTTCGAAATGGTTGACTACCCTGACATGAAGGTGCGCGGAATCAGTGATGACATCAGCCGCGGACAGGTTTCGACGCCTGAAAATTTCAAACGCATTATCCGCTTTCTCGGCCGGTATAAAATGAATGTATATGAACCTTACATTGAAGATGTGTTTTCATTTAAGTCATATCCTACTATCGGCGTTAAACGTGGTGCGTTGAATGACGCTGACATCAAAGCGATGCTTGGGGAGGCAAAGAAATACAACATTGATGTGATTCCTGTTTTTGAAACACTTGGGCATTTCGAAAATATCCTCAGTCAACCGGAGTTTGCGCGCTTTGCGGAGTTTCCGGGATCGGCATCACTCGATGTAAGTAACGACTCGATTTATGTTTTGCTGGAAAATATGCTGAAGGAAATTTTTGAAGCATTTCCTACTTCCTATATCAACATCGCTGCTGATGAGAGTTTTGATGTGGGACAAGGCAACAGCAAAAAGCTTGTAGAGGAAAAAGGGATTGCGCAGGTGCATGCTGATCATTACAAAAAAGTTTTTGCGATTTGCCAAAAATATAACAAACATGTAATGATGTATGGCGACGTCATCCTTGAACATCCTGAAATTCTTTCCATGATTCCGAAGGATATTGAAATTGTGGATTGGGATTACGGGGATAAATTCAGTTACAATCATGTGAAGAAATTCAAGGATGCAGGGTTTAAGTTTTATGTATCACCTGCAATCTGGAATTTCACGACTACATTTCCTGCACTTAATATTGCATTGCCGAACATCCAGTATTTCACCAGGGCCGGAATTGAAGAAGGCGCACTGGGAATGATCAATTCACAATGGGGTGATTACGGGGCAGAAACATTCCGTGAGCTGAATCTTTTTCCATTTGCCTGGGGAGCGCAGTGTTCCTGGAACTACAAGGGCAGTAACATGTCCACTTTCAGTACCAATTTCTTCCGTGATTTTTACGGCATCGATGATGCCCGCATCAACCATGTGTACCAGACGCTGAGTAACATGTATGGTGATTTATTGTGGCATGACGTATGGCAATACCCGCTGATGAAATTCAAGCGCGGAAGCTGGATGTATTATGGTATGAGTGCTGCTGCCCGTTCTACGTTTACTGATTGGACGATGAGCGATTTAAAAAATACAATTGACGACCTTCAAAAGAGGTCAACATCAAATAAAAATCAGTTTGACCTGATGCGTTGGCTGGTAAAACTGAACGAGTGGTACAGCCGCAAAGCAGAAACGCAATCAATGTTGCTGGATAAATTTGAGGGGAATGTTGTTGACTCGATTAAACTGATGAAGCGTATTGAATCACACATGGAGGAATTGAAGGTGTTGCGTGAAGAATATAAAGGACTATGGATGAAAACCAATAAGGCCGATAACCTCAACCTCGTGGAAGATAAATTCAACCGCATGCTTGCATATTTTTCAGAGATACATAATCAATTGGTGATGGGAAAGTTGAAGCCGCCAATACTGGAGAGCAAGTGGATTTATGCAAAAGCCAACGATGCTGAACTGGCACGGCAGGCAACTTTTAAGTATGAGTTTGAATTAAAGTCAAAACCTTCAAGTGGCTTATTGCAACTGATAGGTGACAGCTATTGCAAATTATATGTGAATGGAAATTTAGTGGATTCTGTATTTGCCTGTCTGCAGCTTTCTCTCAAAGTGGAGTATGGAAGGGTGAAGATGAAAGATATTACATCCTATCTTGTTGCAGGAAAGAATACGATTGAAGTAAGAGCAGAGAATTTTAAAAAAGTTCCGGGGGCCGGATGCAATGTGATCGGGCTTATCAAATCCGGAAACGAAGCAGTTGAAATTTATTCCAATGAAAAATGGAAGGCTTCGATTGACGGAACGACATGGGTTGATGCAGTAACAAAGAATTATCCTTACACAGTTGTGTCGCCGGATTTTGCTTCTAAGCGGCCAAGCTGGATAGAAAGATAGAACTTAGTTGGCAAGCTGGCTGAGTTGTTCTGTTGCAACTTGTGATCTTTCTCTTTTCATGGTGCGAAGAACAGGAATGGCAACGATGGCGCCCGAAGCAACGCCTTCCAGGAAAGTTACCATGGCACAGGATGCAGGAGAGAGGTATTGTCCGTATGGTTGACTGAGTCGTACAATTGTCAGAAATGAAGAATCAAGTGTGAGGTAAACAAAAATAAAAATGGAGAAGAGTGCTGAAATAAAAAACACAGTTATGAAACCGATCATCATGGCTGAATGAAATTTTATTTTTGTGCCGTCAACAGATTGTTTGTGTAAGAAAACGTGCCTTACCCCGAAAAAGATAAATAGAAAATTGACAAGTCTAAGTTCGAGAATGATGTCCAGGTTTAATAATTTCATCAGGAAAAAATAGCTGATCATTCCGATAACGGTGAGCAGGGAAGTTTTAGACATGTGTAAAACAGAAATAGGGGTGCGTAAATTTTTTTCCATTGTGGTGAGTTTTGGCCTTTGTTGTCGGTTGACGGTATGAAATACGTAAAAACATTTTAGAGATATTTTGAATTGTGGCCAGTGAATATAACATGGAGGTGAATGCACTAATTGTTGGGGCGGGACCGGCGGGATCATCGCTGTCTTTGTTCCTTTGCAAAGAAAAAATCCCGCACCTCATCATTGATAAAGCAATTTTTCCGCGCGATAAAGTTTGTGGAGATGCTTTGAGCGGGAAAGTAGTTGATGTTTTGAAAAAACTGGATGAAAAATTCCTGGATGAAATTTATTCAGCAGAAAATCAGTTTACCGGAAGTTACGGAGTGAAATTCGCTGCGCCGAATGGCAATGTAATTGATATTCCTTTCAAGAAAAATCTGGAAACGCTTGCACATGCGCCGGGATTTATTGCAAAGCGCATGGACTTCGATCATTTTTTGTTTCAGAAAATCGACAGAAATATCGCTACAGTCCTCGAAGGATGCAGCATCAAATCGTTGAAGCGGGTAGCAGATGGGGTGGAATGCCTGCTGGAACAAAACGGGAATGAAATATCTGTATTTACGAAGTTAGTTATTGGCGCTGAAGGTGACAGGTCCATTGTTTCTAAAACGCTTTCAGATATTCATAAAGAAGACAAACATTATTGCGCCGGATTGCGTGCATATTATAAAGGCGTATCCGGATTTCATGCAAAAAATTTTATTGAATTACATTTCCTGAAAGAATTACTTCCGGGATACCTGTGGATATTTCCTTTGCCAAATGGGGAAGCCAATGTAGGCGTGGGCATGTTGAGTCATGAAGTGAGTAAGAGAAAAATCAACTTGAAAAAATTAATTCTGGAGGCGATTCAAAATAATCCAACTATCAAAAATCGTTTCATAAATGCCGAACTAATCGGGGATATTAAAGGGTGGGGATTGCCACTCGGCTCGAAGCGCAGAAAAATTTCAGGAAATCATTTTATGTTGTTGGGTGATGCCGCTTCTCTCATTGATCCGTTTACAGGTGAAGGGATCGGGAATGCCATGGTGACCGGGATGCTGGCAGCGAAGCAAATCAAAAAGTCACTTGCAGAAAACCATTATGATTCAACTTTTCTTGATGCGTATGACGAAGCCGTTTACATGTCACTGTGGAGTGAATTGAAATTGAGCCACACATTACAGAAGTTGTCGAATTATTCCGGGCTTTTTAATTACGTGGTCAATAAGGCTGCCCGTAACGAAGAATTGAGGGATACGATCACCTGCATGTTTGATGACCTCAATATCCGGGACCGTTTGCGAAGCCCGAAGTTTTATTTTAAATTGCTCGTGGATTAGAATTTAATCAAAAGAATTTCAGCAGCCTGACTTGATGGATTAAATGATTTTTTTAGCCACTAATTTCACCTGCCTACAGGCAGGCAAGCGAATTAACACAAATTATTCTTTGCGGTTCATTGTTCAATTAGTGCCAATTAGTGAATTCGTGGCAAGACACCACGCAATAAAGTTCGGGTCATTTATTCCATTTATTTATAGCTAGTGGATTTGAATTCACCATCCCGAATTCTTCAATCTGCATTCCTTTAGTACATTCGCGCCCTTTAGCAACTATGGAGACCGTAAAAATCCACGACAAGGAATTCAGAATTTCTATACATTCTAAGGACATTCAAAGCCGGATTGCTGCATTGGGCATGCAAATAAGCTCTGAAATGAATGGAAAAAAGCCAATGTTCGTAGCCGTGCTGAATGGTGCATTTCTTTTTGCAGCAGATTTATTGAAACATGTTTCGTGTGAATGTGAAATCACATTTGTGCGTGTTTCATCTTATGCAGGTACCCAGTCGACAGGCCAGGTACGAAACCTGATCGGGCTGAATGAAAACATTGAAGGCAGAACGATCATTATCATTGAAGATATTGTGGATACGGGCGATACTGCCATGTACCTATTCAATGAACTCAAGAAACAGCAACCTGCCGAAATAAAAATTGCAAGTCTCCTGCTGAAGCCGAATGCCTTAAAACATGATTTGAAAGTAGACTATACCGGTTTTGAAGTGCCGAACGATTTCCTGGTTGGCTTTGGTCTTGACTATGATGGAATCGGCAGAAACCTGAATGATATTTATACTTTGGTATAGCAAGCTAAAATAAACAAGCACACAATATGTTAAACATTGTTCTCTTTGGTCCCCCGGGGGCGGGTAAGGGTACACAATCAGAGAAGTTGATTGAGAAATACCAACTCGTACATTTAAGCACCGGTGATATTCTCCGCAATGAAATAGCAAACGGAACACCACTGGGAATGGAAGCAAAAAAGTTGATGGACCAGGGAATACTTGTTCCGGACGAAGTGGTGATTGGAATGATTGATACGCGCATTGATGCAAACAGGAATGCGAAAGGATTTATATTCGATGGTTTCCCTCGCACCGCTGCACAGGCAGACGCACTGGATAAATTATTGGCTAAGAAGAATACATCCATTTCGATGATGCTATCACTCGAAGTGGAGCAGGAGGAACTTATCAAAAGGTTGCTGAACAGGGGAAAGGAAAGCGGCCGTCCGGATGACAGCAATGAAACTGTGATTGAAAAAAGGATTACTGAATACAATAATAAGACAGCACCGCTGAAGGACTATTATTCAAAGCAGGATAAATTTTTCGGGGTAAAAGGAATAGGAACTGTAGATGAAATTTTTGGATTGCTCTGTGGGCAGATAGAAAAGATATGAGTGAAAGCAATTTTGTTGACTATGTAAAGATCATGTGCAGGAGCGGTGCCGGTGGGGCAGGCTCGATGCATTTTCACAGGGATAAAAGTACGCCGAAAGGCGGACCTGACGGAGGAGATGGAGGCCGGGGCGGACATATCATTGTACGCGGCAACAAGCAACTCTGGACCTTGCTACATTTGAAATACCGCAAACACGTTATTGCAGAAGAAGGTGGAAAAGGATTGGGCGCGCGCAAAACCGGTGCAAACGGTAAAGATGAAATACTTGATGTTCCACTAGGTACTATTGCGAAAGAATTTGATCCGGAAACAAATACCGGTGGCACTGTACTGTTTGAAATTTCTGAAGAAGGACAGGAAGTGATTCTATCTCCCGGCGGCAGAGGGGGAAAGGGAAATCATTTTTTTAAATCTGCCACCATGCAGACCCCACGATTTGCGCAACCTGGCGAGCCGGGAACGGAAATTTGGAAAATACTTGAACTGAAAATACTCGCTGATGTGGGACTTGTAGGATTTCCGAATGCAGGAAAGTCGACATTGCTCTCTGTGGTGAGTGCGGCAAAACCGGAGATTGCAGACTATCCCTTTACAACACTGGTTCCTAATTTGGGTGTAGTTGGTTATCGCGGAGACAAATCATTTGTGATGGCCGACATCCCGGGTATCATAGAAGGTGCACACCTTGGCAAGGGACTTGGGCACCGTTTCCTTCGTCACATCGAACGCAATTCTATTTTACTTTTCATGATTCCGTGTGACACAAAAGATGTTGGCACGGAATTTAAAATTCTCCTCAACGAATTGAAACAATACAATGAAGAGCTCCTCAATAAAGGCCGTGTGATCGCGATTACAAAGTGCGATATGCTGGGAGAAGAGCTACTGACTGAGATGAAAAAGGAAGCAAAGAAAAAACTTCCGAAATGCGTTCCTGTTGTATTTATTTCTTCTGCAGCAACTACGGGGTTGGAGGAATTGAAGGATGTATTGTGGAAAGAGATGAACAAGGAAGGATAAGGCATAAGGAACAAGGCACAATTCACAAGGCACAAGGCACAAGTTACAAGGCACAAGTTACAAGGCACAAGTTACAAGTTACAAGGCACAAGTTACAAGTCTCAAGGCAGAGGACGATCAATACAAAATCAATTTGCCTTTTTGTTGGACGGTTCCTTTAGTGGAAATTTCAAAGTAGTAAATTCCGGTGCAGAGATTTTTTAGATCGATTGTAGTTTCTGACTTTTCCGGTATTATTTCAAAAACTTTTCTGCCGGTTAGTTCAAAAACTGCGAACATGCATTGTTCGGGAACGTGTTTCAAAAAAAGCGTAGCTGTTTGATTTAAAGGATTCGGATAAATTTTAAATCCCTCACTGTTGATTTCATTGCTGAACAATGGATCTTCCAGTACTGTATCCGTAAAACAGGTAACGCAATTGAATGAATCAGACACACAAACCAGGTATTCACCTGCAGCAAGTGCTTCGATTGTATTTCCGTTCAGCTGACCGTTTGTCGGGAACCAGGTAATGGAATAGGGAGGTGTGCCGCCCGAAGAAGTAACCTGGATG
>JBDTTM010000075.1:0-12341 GCA_039930605.1 Bacteroidota bacterium | reverse complement strand
TGTCTTTTTCTTCTTCAATACTCCAGGATAATTTTTCAGAAAACCTGTAAGAGGCACCAAGCCGGAAGATGGTTGGAATTTTTTCATCTGCATATTCCGCCAGTTTGGCCCTGGATAAATTGTAAACATGAAACCCGATGCGGAAATTTTTCAATGGTTCGGCAAGTAAACCGGCTTCAACTGCAAAAGTGGTATGACTTCCATAATTATCGTCATTGATAAATGTATTGAGATAATCCAGTTGCACACCGGCAGAAAATTTCTCTCCTAGTTTTTTTGCAAAGGCGATCCCGGCTTTCTTTTCATTGTATAGGCTATAACCGAACACATCTCCACTCACAGCAAATGTTCCTGCTTTTAGTGGTAATGCAAATACAAATCCTTTCGTGCTCAGGTTGGCAATGGTAAAACGGTTATCGTAAGATGCACCAACGCTCAATTGATCCATCCATGCCAATGCTGCCTGGTTATGAAAAGCGCCCCAGCAATCTGTTAAAGTTACTGATGAATTCGCGAGTCCAATTGAACGGGCACCTGCCGGATAATTATCAGAAGCAAAAAGTGCCTGGAAGGAAAAAAAGACAAAGCAAAATGAAAGTAGTGTTCTTCTCATCGGTTGTGATTGATGAGGTAAATGTAGAAAGGAAATCGGGATTAGGAAAGTTTCTTAATTGATGATGATCATCTTCCCGATCGCTATGGCGTTTCCTGTTCGCCTCAATTGGTAAAAATAGACACCTGCAGGCAATTCTTGCCTGTTGATAACAGTTCGCAATTGAGTGAGTGAAATGGATGCGATTTTATTTCCTATTACATCAGAGATGATAAATTCGGGATTTAATTTCAGTAATTCGGAATTTATCTCAACTGCCGTTTCATCTTTGAATGGATTTGGATAAACTTTTAAAAAGTAATATCGCACAAACAACATTTACCAAAATGCTCAGATAAAAAAAATCCAACCCCTTATTAAAAGGATTGGATCTATTAAATCAGCTCTAAGTATTTCTTAATTCAAACTAGGATCTTCAGGAAAGTTAGCTAATACAGCATATTGACTTCCCATCGTCCGTAAAACCTGTCCCCATAATTCTTCCGGGTGCTCTGCAAAAGCAAAGTCTTTTTTACCCTGGGAAATCAGCCACGTCTTGCCTTTTAATTCATCATCTAGTTGGTTGGGTTCCCAGCCACTATACCCGGCAAAGAAACGTATATCATCCTTTTTTACCTGGTCCGTTTCAATCATGAGTTTCAATGTTTCCAGGCTTCCTCCCCAATATATTCCGGGAAGTATCTTTTTGCTTCCTTCCAATTTATCTCCAATTGTATGAAGAAAATGTATGGTGTCGGTTTGCACAGGACCGCCGAAATAAAGCGGAACTTCAAAAGGTGGGAAATCCTCCAAAGCATCATTCAGGTTTAAGTCTGTAGGCTTGTTAAGTATAAACCCTACCGTCCCTTCTTCGCTGTGTTCCCCCAGTAGAATCACAGCGCGCTTGAAATAGGAATCAAGTAGGAATGGCTCTGAAACCAGAATTTTTCCGACCCCCGGATCCATGTATATTACATTTCTTCTCATATCTTCTGTTGATTAAAGTACGAATTTGTTTTTGTGTCTGGATTGAATTGGTTCAGGATTGATTATCAGCTAAAACCTTTCAGCCCTTTTTCTGTTTTTTGTTGTTAGTTTTACCCCAATTGCCAGCTTCGGTTTGTGGATGTTTTCTGAAAAACTTACAGAATAAGCGGCAAAAACAAGATACTTCATACAATCAATAGAATGAATAAATCGAATGCGAAAATCCGCACTTTGCGGACAACATTTAATTATAAACCACTGGAAGAGAAGAAAATTAAAAAAAATCCCTACAACCAGTTCAATGGCTGGATGGAAGATGCTATTAAAGCAAATGCAATTGAACCCAACGCAATGACCCTGGCTACAGTTAATAAGAAAGGTTTTCCGGATGCCAGGGTAGTATTGTTGAGAGGTGTCGGTAAAAACGGTTTTTCTTTTTTTACCAATTATAAAAGTGCCAAAGGCAGGGAACTTTCAAATAAAAAAGCATGTCTTAATTTTTTCTGGGCAGAGATATCCAGGCAGGTAAGAATTATTGGTACTGTAAAGAAATTGTCAGCAAAGAAATCGGATGATTATTTTAATTCCAGGCCAAGAGAAAGCCAGATCAGCGCATGGACATCCCATCAAAGTAAAGTCGTATCCGGTCGCGGCGAACTGGAAAATAAATATTTGCAGATGGAGGAAAAATTTAAAAATATAAAAGTTCCGCGTCCGTCTTATTGGGGAGGATATGCTGTCTTGCCACTTTCAATCGAATTCTGGCAGGGGAAGCAAAACCGGCTTCATGACAGGATTCTTTTCTCAAAATTAAAAACAGGAAAGTGGAAGGTAGAGAGAATTTCCCCATAAAATAAGACAATCAACTATTTGATTCTAAAACACCTTCATCAACAATATGTCCGTCCGTATTTTAATTCTCCTCCTGGTCCTTTTTGCAATTGACCTGTATGTTTTCCAGGGAGTCAAAATTCTCATACAAAACAAATCTGCGACCACCCACCGGGTTATCGTTGTCGCATATTGGAGCATCGTTGTATTTTGCCTTTCAATAATTCTCTTCGGCAATATTTTCGACTGGCACAATTGGAATAAATTCTTTCGTACTTATTCATTTGCATTAATTGTAACAGTTTACTTCTCAAAACTATTTGTTGTTTTATTTTTATTGATTGATGATGTGCTGCGGTTGTTTCGCTGGACAGGCAGTTTCATCAACGATACTTTTTTCAGTAAGGAAAAAAGACAGGCAGGTAGCGGAATCTCCAGGTATGAATTCATAACCAAAATAGGTTTTTTTATTGCCGCGATTCCATTTGCTTCCATGATTTACGGTATTCTGCGAGGTCCCAACCGATACGATCTGAGGAGGGTCAAAATTGCTTCTCCCGGACTTCCGGGAAATTTTAATGGACTGAAAGTACTTCAGATTTCTGATCTTCATGTAGGTAGTTTCCTGAGTGCTGAACCATTGCAACATGCGATAGAACTCATGCTTGCCGAGAAGCCGGATATTATTTTTTTTACCGGTGATTTGGTTAATGATAGGTTTATAGAAGCAGTTGAATATTTTGATGTGTTGAATATGATCAAGGCACCAATGGGCGTTTTCAGTATCCTTGGTAACCACGATTACGGTGATTATTATAAATGGAACAGCGCTGAGGAAAAAAGTACAAATCTTGACAACCTCAAAAATTTTCATCGCAAACTCGGATGGAACCTCCTGTTGAATGAACATACTTATCTCGAAAAAGGTGGCGATAAAATTGGACTCATCGGAGTGGAGAACTGGAGCGGGCATGCAAACTTCAGCCGCTATGGCGACATGAAAAAAGCAACTGCCGGGTTTGAGCCAAAGCCATTCAACATTCTGCTTTCTCATGATCCTTCGCACTGGCATGCAGAAATTACACAGGACTATAATTATGTTGATCTTACTCTTTCCGGTCATACCCACGGTTTTCAGTTTGGTGTCGAAATACCCGGTTTCAAATGGAGCCCTGTGCAATATGTTTATAAAGAATGGGCAGATCTTTATTCACAGGGAAATCAAAATTTATATGTGAACCGCGGATTGGGTTGGATCGGATATCCCGGCAGAGTAGGTATCCTTCCTGAAATCACATTGTTTGAATTACGCAAAACCTGATTCATGATTTCGAAAGGCCAAATCAAGCTTATTGCTTCACTGCAACAGAAAAAATTCCGGAAGGAACACGGACTTTTTATAGTAGAAGGAGAGAAGGTTTGTAAGGATCTTATTGACTCAAATTGGAGGATTCAGTCCGTTTTTATGACTGAAGAATTCAGGCAGGAAAAATTTGCGCGATGGAAGAAGAAGGTCAGCTCGGAAATTGTAACAGAAAATGAACTCGAAAAAATTTCTTCATTTACTTCCCCTCAGCAGATCATTGCTGTTGCTGAGATCCAGGATAAAGGATTTTCAATCGATTTGATAACCCAAGGGCTCACCCTAATGCTTGATGATATCAGGGATCCCGGAAATCTCGGAACCATGATCCGGATTGCTGACTGGTTCGGAATTGAAACAGTTATTTGTTCCGAAACGTGTGCTGATATGTACAATCCTAAAACGGTGCAGGCATCCATGGGCTCCTTGTTCAGGGTGAATGTATATTACCAACCGCTCCTGGAGATTTTGAAAAAATGTTCCGGTAAAAAGATTCCTGTTTATGGAACACTTCTTAACGGAGAGAATATTTACAACACAAAATTAAAGGACGATGCAGTTATTCTAATTGGAAGTGAATCACATGGTATCAACAATGAATTGATTCCTTATATCACCTCAAAAATTTCTATACCATCTTTTTCTAAATCGATCTCTAAAAAAGCAGACTCTCTGAACGCCGCCATGGCAGCAGCGATCGTCTGTTCCGAATTTCGCAGAAAATAATTTTCTTCAAACAAAATTTCTAATTCGCAGATTCGCAGCGTTTCGCTATTCGTACCTTAGTATTCGCAGATTCGCAGTGTTTCGATATTCGCACCTCGGGGATATTCTATTCGATGTAAATGTTCATGAAAATGAAAAAGGTGAAGTACCTAAGTACTCCACCCTTTTCGTAAATCCCCTCTGTTTAATGATCCAAAAATAGATATATTTTAATTGCATCCAACTAAATTGTAAAATATTTTTTTGCCTGTTCCTACAGATTCTTTACAGAATCATGACATTCTCATCTCAAGCTTAATACATGCCACCGCACAGCGTTCTCCATCTATCGCTGCTGAAACAATACCTCCGGCATATCCCGCTCCTTCACCGCAGGGAAACAATCCATGAATTTGCGGATGCTCAAGTGTTTCCCGGTCCCTTGGAATTCTTACAGGCGATGAAGTGCGGGATTCTGTCGCCACCAACACAGCTTCATTTGTATAAAGTGATTTAAGTTTTTTTCCGAATTCCCTGAGAGATTCGCGCAGGGCTTTGGTTATTTCTACAGGAAGGGTCTCATCAAGTTGAAATGAGGTAAGACCCGGGATATAGGAATTAGTTGGCAGCGAGGAAGAGTGTTTTCTTTCTACAAAATCAATGAGCCGCTGTGCGGGGGCTTTTAATTTTCCGCCTCCTGAATGAAATGATTTTTGTTCTACTGCTGCCTGGTAATTTAAAGCGTCCAGAGGAGAGGCATTGGTTTGTGCATAATCTTCAGCATCAACACTCACAACCAATCCTGAATTTGCAAAAGGATTATTTCGTTTCGATGGTGACCATCCATTCACAACAATCTCATTGATGTCGGTAGAAGCCGGAGCTATGATTCCTCCGGGACACATGCAGAATGAATAAACGCCCTTTTTTCCTGACTGTCCAACAAGCGAGTAGGAGGCGGGTGGTAAAAAATCTCCCCGAACATCACAATGATATTGCAATGAATCGATGATATGTTGCGGATGTTCCATTCTCACGCCCAAAGCAAATGGTTTGGCTTCAATCAGAATCTTTTTTCGATTCAGTAAATGAAAAATGTCCCTGGCAGAATGTCCGGTTGCCAAAATGATCCGGTCTGATCTGAATTCAATTTCGCTCCCCGCTTTTTCAGCAATGATTCCCTCTACTTTATTGTTTTGAATGATGAAATCCTTGAGGCATGTTTCAAAATGTATTTCACCGCCCGCATTGAGTATGGTATGCCGGATCGCTTCCACAACTTTTGGAAGTTTGTTGGTGCCGATGTGCGGATGTGCATCAACCAGGATGTTCTCATCTGATCCATGGTAGACAAGAATTTCAAGAATCCTGTTGATGTCGCCACGCTTTCCGGAGCGTGTATAAAGTTTGCCATCACTGTAAGTACCGGCACCGCCTTCGCCAAAACAATAATTGGAGTCAGGATTTACAATTCCTGATTTATTTATTGCTGCAAGATCCCGCCTTCTGCTTTGAACATTTTTTCCACGTTCAATAATCACCGGCTTAAACCCGAGTTCGATCAGTTTCAAAGCTGCAAAAAGTCCTGCAGGTCCGCAACCGATGATAAGTACCGGATCAGATTTCGAAACATCTTTTTTAAAATGGAAATGTGCGGAGAGATCTTTTTTTGAAGGAGCATTCTCATCAATAAAAACTTCAACAGCAAGACGGATTTTGGGTTGTCTCGAACGTGCATCAATACTCCGTTTCAGGACATTGACAGAAAATATTCTGGCTGGTGAAACAGAAAGAACTGTGGCGCATTGCTCAATCTGCATTCCCTTATCTGCTGCCTCTTGCGGCAGAAGGACAAGTTCAATTTTCTTTATCATAATGGACCTTTGATTAAGTTCAATCAGAACTCCAAAGTTGAAGAACGAAGATACAAATGCAGTTACAGAATACTAATACAAATTTTCACGTATGAGGATGAAGCCTCTTGTTGTTGCTTTTCATAACCCCGAACTTAATATCTGGGGCAGGAAATAATATCTATATGTGGGATTGGTCCAATTTATATATGATCAGTTGCGATTTTTTATCACTTATAACCTGCGAATCTATGGCTATAGGTTTTACCTTTTTTTAATCTGTGTATCTGTGGCTAACGAAAATCAATTACTCAAAAGTAAAAGAAATCACAAATGCTTTCGAGTAAAGTCCTTTCAATGGACTTGAAAACCTTCGACCATCCTGAACCAGGAGGTTAGGAATTCCGTTGAACATTTTTAATTCAGGTGAAAATTTGAAATAAGTCATATAAAAATCAAAGCCAACACCGATTTCATAACCGTAATCATGTTTTTGGAGCTTGACGATTTCCTTGTCTTTTGCTAATACTTTTGCCTGCGAAACCATGTCGATCGCATATTTCCATCCAACCAAAACATAGGCTCGGTAATTATCAATACGGGATGATTTAAACTTTAGGTCAAATGGAAATTCAAGATAGGTGGATTCAACCTGTTTGGTAATTGTTTCACGACTGAAATTTGAATCTGTATAGACCATTGTATATTCCAGGTTCCGCTGGGTAAATGCAAGAGCCGGAATGAAGCGCAAGTCAAAATGCTCACCCAATTTCAGGTTGGAAATGATGCCAAGGTTCAACCCGCTCGTTCCGACTGGAACAATGCTGTAAACTGTATCCCTGATGCGCAGGTCACCAACAGGGGCAACCCTGAATTTGGAGATATTTAAACCCAACTCGAATCCAAAGTGAATCCTGGTGCGATCATACTTAGGAAGATTCATCACCTGCCTTCTTTGCGCGTGAGATGAGAACGCCAGCAGCATCAGAATGACTATAAAAGGTACGTTTTTTTTCAAAAAAATCATTTATTTCCTTCCGGTATAAACCGTAACAACCCCAAACGTAAGAGGGGTGCTTTTTGTTTCCGTGAATCCAGCCTGTTTTAGAATGTTTAGAAAGTCGTTTCCGGAAGGAAATGCTTCCACTGAATCATATAAATATTGATAAGCGGTTTCATTCTTCGATATCTTTTTTCCCAGCAAAGGCAGGATGCGTGAAGAATAGAAACGATAGATGGCCTGGATTATTTGATTCCGGGGATGCGAAAATTCAAGAATTAATGCAATTCGTCCAGGTTTTAATACGCGGTGAAATTCCTGGAGCCCCTTTAGCAGGTTTTCAAAGTTGCGGACCCCAAAAGCAACGGTAACGGCATCAAATTTATTATCCGAAAAAATCAGGTTTTCTGAGTCTCCTTCAAGCAGCACAATTTTATCGTTGAGTTTCTTCGATTTGATTTTAGCCCTTCCGATGTTGAGCATATCATCGGAAATATCAATGCCGAAAATTTTTTCAGGATTTAACTTCAAAGCAGCAAGCGCCAGTGCTCCGGTACCTGTTGCCGCATCAAGAATAAGCTGGGGCTTTTCTTTCTTGAGTATCCTGATCGCTTTCCAGCGCCAGTAATTATCAACACCAAGAGAAAGGAGATGATTCAGAAAATCATACCGCCAGGCGATGTTGTTAAACATGCCTGCAACTTGGTCTTTCTTACTGAGCGCAGAATTTTTGACAGGCGTAACAGACATCAGAATAGTTTTGCTGCTTTGATCTCCTTAAGCAACTGTAATTTTTCGATCGGAACAACACCTACTTTTTCGCAAACAATGCCACCGGCAAAATTAGAAAGTATGGCGGCCGTTATTGGTGAAGCACCGCTCGCAAGTGAAAGAGCAGCAACACTGATTACAGTATCACCTGCACCGGAAACATCTGCAATGTTGCGGACATGCGCCGGCAGGTATTGCGATTCTTTCCTGTTGTAAACGTAAGCGCCTTTTTCGCTGAGAGTTACCAAAATAGTTTCTAGCTGGTTTTCTTCCGCCAACTGCCTAATTGCACGGCTGATCTCGTTGATATTTCCTTTATCCAAATCAATCTTCATTCCCTCCCGCAACTCTTTCATATTCGGCTTCAACAAAGATATGTTCCTGTAATGATTGAAATTTTTCTTTTTCGGATCAGCAGTAACAGGAATATTTTTTTGATGAGCCAACTTCACTACTTCACCGATCAGGAATTTACCGATCACTCCTTTGTCATAATCTTCAAAAATAATGACATCAATCTTCCTGCTTTTGAGCATCGATGAAATCCTGTCAAGCAATTGCTTGCGATCCTGGAGATTGATTTCTTCCTCTGTCTCCTCATCCACCCGCAGCATTTGGTGGTTATTTCCAATAACCCGTGTCTTGACTGTTGTTGTACGTGAAGTGCTTTGCAGTATACCTTCTGTACTCATATTCTGCTTTTGCAATAGTTCGATAAAAGTTCTGCCATCCAGGTCATTTCCGATCACCGAACATAAAACCGGTGTAGCTCCTAAAGCCTGAACATTGATGGCGACATTTGCTGCGCCTCCGAGCCTGTTTTCTTTTTTAGTGATGGCAACAATCGGAACCGGTGCTTCAGGAGAAATGCGGTTTACTTTTCCCCATAGGTATGCATCTATCATCACATCTCCGATGATTAGCACATTCAGCTTTTGGAAAGACTGAATGATTTCTTCTATGTTCCTTGATTTCTTTGCCACTAAAAACTATTTTAACATCGCCAACGCATCTTTAATTCTTCTGATCGCCTCCGTTAATTTTTCATCACTTGCAGCATAGGAAAGCCGGAAATAATTTGGTGCCCCAAAAGCTTCACCGGTCACCACACTCACATGTCCATGGTGCAGCAGGTACATACAAAGGTCTGTCGAGTTTTTAATCTCAGATCCCTCGAAAGATTTTCCATAGTAAGAACTGCAGTCAGGAAATACATAAAATGCACCCTTCGGCTCATTCACTTTCAGCCCCGGAATGTCTTTCATCAATCGAAGCACAAGGTCACGCCTCCTTCTGAATGCTTCCTGCATTTCCAATGTTGGCTTGATATCGCTGCTGAGTGCGGCTATTGCTGCTTTCTGAGAGATGGAAGAAGTGCCAGAAGTGAATTGTCCCTGCATTTTATCACAGGCAGCAGCAATCCATTTCGGTGCACCGATATAACCGATCCGCCACCCGGTCATGGCATATCCTTTCGAACAGCCATTTACAATGATCACGCGGTCTTTTACATTTTCAAATTCTGCGATGCTGCAATGACTGTCAAGAAAATTGATGTGCTCATATATCTCGTCAGATAAAATAAAAACTCCGGGATGTTTCGCGAAAACTGCCGCAAGTGCTTTGAGCTCTTCACGCGTATAAACTGATCCTGTCGGATTGCAGGGAGAGGAAAACACGAACATTTTAGTTTTCGGAGTAATTGCCTTCTCTAACTGTTCAGGAGAAATTTTAAAATCATTTTCAAAAGTGGTAACAGGTGCAACAGACTTTCCTTCCGCAAGTTTCACCACTTCAATATAACTGACCCAATAGGGAAGGGGGATGATCACTTCATCACCGGGATCTACCAGGCTTAATATGACGTTCGCAATTGCTTGTTTGGCGCCCGTAGAAACCACAATCTGTTCAGGCGAATAATCAAGGTGATTCTCCCTTTTGAATTTTTCTGAAATTGCCTTTCTCAGTTCCGGAAAGCCTGCAATTGGCGTATAATGTGTAAACCCATCATCTATTGCCTTTTTGGCCGCATTCCTGATATGTTCAGGCGTTATAAAATCGGGCTCACCCAAACTCAGGTTGATTACGTCAACTCCTTTGGCAGAAAGCTCTCGACTTAGCTTCGACATGCCAATTGTCTGACTTTCTTCAAGGTAATTGATTCGCTTACTTAAATGATTGCTGTCCATAAAAAAAATAAGGCGCAAACGTACGTGATTCCTGCCGATTGGCAAACACCGGAAACTGTAGAATTCGACTCTCAATTAACACGTCTTGCACATTTCTTTTTATACCTTTACTTCAAATTGTTCGAACTATGAAAAAGTTTTTAGCTGCTTTTATTTTAATTATATCCTTTACATTATCATCCAGGGCACAAAAAAATATTTCCAGACTGGGTGCTTTCTACGCAAATGGACAGACACTTGCCGGATGCTGGCACTATGTTGATTCTTTAAATCGCGAATATGCTTTGATCGGAGCGGTTAATGGAATCATGATTCTGGACATTACCAATCCTGCAAATCCGGTTTATCTTTTCCAGTTGCCGGGTCTCAATAGTCTCTGGCATGAAATAAAAGTTTCCGGTAATTATGCGTATGCGGTCTCAGAAGCACAAGATCCTGATACATTATTGGATGGAATGCAGATTATTAACCTGAGCTATCTTCCTGACAGTGCTCCAAACCACTTCTGGCATAGCGATGGAATCATGACCGACAAATTACGACAGGCACATTCAATTACAGTTGACAGCAAATATGTATATGTCAATGGACACTCAGTTCCGAATCATGGACATGGCGTTTTCATCCTCGATAAATCTGATCCGTGGAATCCTGTGTATGTGGGTGCAGAATCAAACAGGTATTGCCACGATAGTTATGTCCGGGGAGATACCCTTTGGACAAGTGATATACAGGATGGCATGTTTTCAGTCTATGATGTTTCAGACCGTGCAAATCCTGTGCAGCTTGCAACACAGCAAACACCTGCGCTCTTCAATCACAACGCATGGTTGAGCGACAATGGTCAATATCTTTTTACTGCTGATGAAAGATCGGGTTCGCCACTTTGTTCTTTCGATGTAAGTAATTTGAATAATATTACCCTGCTTGATGCTTATTACACCATCAATATGCAGCCGGCTGAAGCACACAATGTTCGCGTACTCAATGATTTTATTATCAATGCCAGTTACGGCAGCCAGGTTACCATTGTTGATGCTGCCCGACCCGAAAATTTAATTGAGATTGGAAATTATCCTACCGGAACTGGATTGTGCTGGGATGCTGATCCATATTTGCCTTCAGGTGTTCTTATCGCAACGGATACCTGGACAGATTCTGCTTACTTTCTTCAGCCGACCTATATCCGTGCATGTTACCTTGAAGGAATAGTGACTGACAGCATCACCGGCTTAACAATCAATGATGCAAAAATTGATATTGCATCTGTTTCTCTTCACGATAGTACCAATCTCATTGGTCAATATAAAACCGGGTATGTAGATGCCGGTTTATACATGGTGGCTTATTCAAAGGCAGGTTATTATACCAAAACACTTCCTGCGCAATTGAACAATGGAGTACTCACAATATTGGATGTACAATTGCGTGACAGCGCGTCCTCAGGTGTAGCGGGAATTGACAAGAGTGATTTGGTTCGGGTTGAAAATAGTCCTTCCGATAACCAGGTTACAATATTAATCTCTCAATCTCTTTTCAAAAAAGCAGGATCATTGCATTTGATCATTTGTGACGCTGCAGGAAAAATCGTATTTGAAGAAAAAAATATTGCTAAACAACGTCTCACTATCTTGAAGAAAGATATTGCATCAGGTGTTTACTTCTTTACCCTCTTGAATGGGAATGAAATAAGTGGCAAAGGAAAACTGATTTTTCAGTAAAAAGAATCAGTTCGATCCCGATTCTGCAAAGACTTTGTCAATCGCTTCTGCAAGTTTCCTGTCTTTGTCAGTAACTACATCTCCGGCATCATGAGTTGAAAGGGAGACGGATACCTTGTTCCAGGTATTTGTCCACTCAGGATGGTGGTTCATTTTTTCAGCTATGAAAGCCACGCGCGTCATGAATGTAAATGCATGAACGAAATCTTTGAAAGTAAAAGTTTTCTCAAGCTTGTTGTTTTTTTCTTCCCACATAGGTTTATAAATTTCGATTATTTAATCTCAAGAATTCCTCGCAGCTCTGCTGCGAGGTTTGTACTCGCCACGAA
>JBDTTM010000074.1:0-12347 GCA_039930605.1 Bacteroidota bacterium | reverse complement strand
CCGGAGAACTTTTCATTGCCTCACAAACGGCCTTTGTAAAAAATGACATAAAGCCGAGGCCGACACCATGTGTTTCTTTGAACTTGTCCTTGTATTGTTTGCGGATATTCATGATAGCACTCATATCCACTTCGTTGAAAGTTGTGAGCATGGCCGTTTCCTGCTTAACCGCAACCAGTCGCTGCGCAACCTTTTTGCGAAGCATGCTCATCTTCTCTCGTCTCACGATTCTTTCCGCTTGTGCGGAATCTCCCCCCCTCTCCCTGGGAGAGGGGTTGGGGGTGAGGCCGGGGTTGGGGGTAAGGCTTACATCATTCTTCGTAATCCTTCCTCCCTTTCCTGTTGGTGTTACCTGATCACCTGAAATGTTTTTTTCGCGCATTAATTTTTCTGCCGCAGGACTTGGTATTCTTTCGGAATAAACTTTTGGTTCAGGGGACGAAGCTGCTGGCTTCTTCGCTGTATCAACAAATTCAGGAGCAGGAGCCTTTGGCCCAACCTTTTCGGTTTTGGCTGAAGACTGGGGGCTATCGACTGCGGATTCTGGTTTTCTGGCTGTTGATTGAGGACTGTCAACTGTCGACTGTTGACCTTTTTCTATTGATTGTGGACTCTTCCCCATCTCATCAATGGAACAAACAATAGTACCTACATTAACAGTTTCCCCTTCCTTTACTAATATTTTAAGCGTGCCTGATGCTTCTGCCGAAAGTGTTAAAGTTGCCTTGTCAGAATCGATTTCGCATATCTCTTCATCCTTTTCCACGTAGTCGCCGTCCTTTTTTATCCAGCGTGCAATCTGAACTTCTGTGATACTTTCGCCAGGACTGGGCACTTTCATTTCTATAGCCATATCAAATTTAATTTGTGTAAAGTTACTAAGACCTTTTTAAGCACAACCTTTCACGTTGATTTTCTAACTTGCGCAAAAATCCAAAGATGTTTTCACGCGTCATATTCATTCTTTTTGCCTTCTGCCTTTTATCCTGTGCAACCACACAACACGTTGTTTTATCAGACATTGATCTTACAGCAAACCTTAAAAAACATATTTCAACGCTTGCCTCTGATGAATTCATGGGACGGGAAACAGGTACAAAAGGCGAAGAGCTAGCAATGAATTACATCATCTCTCAGTTCAAAGAGATCGGACTGAAGCCCAAAGGAGAGAAAAAATTTGTTCAGGAATTTCCCTTTACTGAAGGCGCTGATATTGGAGCCGGCACACAACTTTATATCAATGACAAGACCTTTAAACTGAATGAGGATTTTTATCCTCTGCAATATTCAGGAACAGCAGTAGTTACCGGTTATATGATTAAAGCCGGATATGGCATATATGCACCAAAGCTCAGCCATGATGACTATGCCAACAAAATGAACCTGGCGAAAAAGATTTTTGTGCTTGAGACTTCTTCTCCAGAGGGAAATGATCCGCATGGAAAATATGGTGACTATGATCTTGCACAAAGAGTGGAAGTTGCAAAATCTAAAGGAGCTACGGCAGTGATATTTATCAACTCTGATACAACCATGGAAAATCCGAAAGCAGATTTCATGCACAAATATTCTGCGTCCACAATCCCTGTGATATTTGCCCAAGGCGAAGCTGCGCGCATGCTGAAAAATGATGTGATTATCAATTGCACTGTAGGAACCGAGGTTAAGAAAATCGAGAAGAAAGGACACAATGTTATCGGCTTCATCGACAAAAAAGCAGCGACAACTATTGTGATCGGTGCGCACTATGATCACCTTGGAATGGGCAGCGAAGGTTCTTTGTATCGGGGTGAACCGGCTGTTCACAATGGTGCAGATGACAATGCAAGCGGTACTGCAGCCCTTATCGAACTTGCAAGGATGCTGAGTGGAAATACAGACAACAAGAATAATTATCTGCTCATGGCTTTCAGTGGAGAAGAAAAAGGATTGCTCGGGTCTAATTATTTTATCAAGCATCCCACAATTGATTTACATAAGGTGAATTATATGATCAACATGGACATGCTAGGCAGGTTAAAACCTGATGAACCCGTTTTGATTATCAATGGCGTCGGTACCTCCACTGCATGGCGCACTGCGATTGACACAACAGGCATGATGGGATTGCGAATCAAAACATCTGAAAGCGGAGTAGGACCTTCCGACCAGACTTCATTTTACCTCGACAGCATTCCGGCCATTCATTTTTTCAGCGGCACACACAGTGATTACCACAAACCAAGTGATGATGAACCACTCATCAATTACGATGGGGAAGTAAAAATTGTACGCATTATCAAAACGGTTGTCGACAAGTTGAATAATTCCGGAAAAATAAATTACCTCAAAACAAAAGATGACAGCAACGAAGATGCACCACGTTTTAAAGTCACGCTGGGAGTTGTTCCCGACTATGCTTTTGAAGGTGAAGGAATGCGCATCGATGGCGTGAGTGACGGAAGACCTGCAGCGAAAGCCGGTTTGCTCAAAGGAGATATCGTGATCCAGTTAGGCGAACATAAAGTAACCGACATGATGACATACATGAAAGCGCTGGGAAAATTTTCGAAAGGTGAAACTACAAAAGTGAAAGTGAAGAGAGGGTCCGAAACTGTGGAGAGGGACATCACATTTTAGCGGTACGAATAGCGTAGCGGTACGAAACGCGAATGCCTACGAATCTACGAATATTCGAATTTGCGAATGAGGATTAGAGAAATTGAAGTTTCATTTTATAACTTCTTCAGCGATTGATTTTTTTTACTGAAGAAAAAGTGAATGGTAAATTATTTTCCGGCGTTTACTGAATCAGCAATTGCTTTGTATAAGCCGGCATTTACATCCAGTCCGCGGGCTTTCATGGTATCCGCCTGCGCCAATGCTTCCCTGTATTTTCCCTGCTCTTTCATCAGGAGCATCAGGTTGTTGTTGTAAAGCTGGTCTTTCGGTTTATAGGAAAGAAATTTTACAATATTTTTTTCTGCAGCGGCCCAGTCTTTTTGTGCTACGCATACCTGTGCAAGATCAGCATAGGTATCAGAGTATAGGGGGTTAATTTCTATTTCCCTTTCAAGTAAAAACCTTGCAGAATCCCAGTTTTGTTTTGGCATATAAATAAGACGCGCGATAAACAACCTGGTATATCGTTCATTGCTATCCAGTTCATACGCCTTTTCAAAATATGGAATGGCTTCACTTTCTCTTTTGTTCTCAGCCATCTTGATACCAAGCATTTTATTCGCATAGGCATTTTGCGGAGAAGCTGCCACAGCATTCGTCCAGAAGCTGAATGTATCTTTGAAATCAGGCATGTACAGATGGATGTCTACAACACAAGCAACGAAAACACCAATTACAATTGTCTGTCTTGTCGAAACTTTAATGGACGATGAAAACAAAATCGTTTCGCGCAGCAACAATAGAATTCCGATCATTGGTAAGTACAGCCGATGTTCGAAAAGTTGGTCATTGATATTTTTGGGAACGAAGAAAATCGGAAGCAGGAATAACACAAACCATCCTGAACCAATCAAAATATTTTTCAAATTGCGTTCCTTATTCTGGAAAACCAACGCTGCAACAAGTACGATTGCGGCAAGTCCCCAGATAATATTTGTACCTTCTATGGTCGGGAAATCCTGCAGGTTAAAAGGCAGAATGCATTTACCGAAATATTGAATTAATCCCGCTGCACGGTGAAGTACAAGCGAAACCATGTCGGAATTGATGAGCGCAGGTGTATTTTCAGGAAGTACATTTTTCCGAGCAAAAAACCAAACGATCCAGGAAAGGAGCGTCAATGGAATCACAAATGAAAATTTCTTTCCGGCATCTTTTAAATATCCTTTGTACCACAGCAACAGGAAACCGCCCAACGGCAAAAAAGCACCGCTCTCTTTGGTAAAAAGTGCAAGCAAAAGAAACAGGGCATTAATCAATATATCTTTCCATTTTCCTCCTTCTGCAATTCGCAGCAACGAAAGAAAATAGCCGAGTGCGAAAGTGGTAAGCAACAAATCATTGATACCGGGAATCCATGCAACAGCCATCGTCAATGCCGGATGTACACAGAAAAAAGCTGTCAGCCAGAAAGCATGATTTCGTTTGCCCGTAAGTTTATTGAGCAACCGATAGAGCAACAACACATTGATCGCATGAAACACAACGCTACCGAAATGATAGATGACTATTGACTTTACAGAAGAAAATGGGGCCAGTAAAATAAAATATACCAGCAGCATCGGACGGTAATAAATATCCTTTTCGTTGAAGCAACCCTGCACAAATGCTTTCGGAATATTGCTGAAGTGACTGATGAAATCATGTTTGTCGTTGATGAAAACAGTATCATCAAGCTGCGTTAAATCAAGATTCAGAACAGGCAAATAACAAATGAGCGCCAGCAGGATTAATATCCAGTTAGCATACTGGTAAAAATCGGTGGGCTGTTTTGCGGGGTGCTTCTTCTTCGGGGTTGGTTTAGCCATATCGGGATTGCAGCGACAAGTTTAAGCAAATTATAAATATTGAGGCCACCATCCGAAGCAGCTATGAAAAATAAATTAGCTTCCCATTTTTAAAATAATCCGAAGTTCCCTCATTGAAATAATTTTAATTTTATTCACTTGCTTCAAATTGAGGATTGGCTTGTCATTGGTTACAATGAAATGAGATTTGACAGTATATGCAAGATCGAAAAGGTAGTTATCGTCAGGATCCGGGGCCCTATCAAACCTTTCCGTTATTTTGACTTCAGAAGATATAGTCTTAAAAGATTCAATGTATTTCTTAGGACTTGCTACAAGAAACTTTCGAACTGAAAATTTTGAAAAAGTTGTTGAAAGTTCTGTAAATTGCTTTGTGCAAGTATATATTTCTATATCGTAAAGCGCCTTCAAGCCGATAAGTTCCTCAAACCTTCCACTAATAGCTGCAGAAACAATTACATTGGTATCAAGAATGAGACGATCTGGTCTTTGATCTTTCATTTCGCCTTCCTGATACTTCTCACAATAGATGCAATTTCAGCATCATCCAGTTTCGTTGTTCCTTTGTTATAAGCTTTCTGCTTCTTATCAAGCATTCTCACTTTAAATAACGTGTCACGAAGCTGTAATTGTTTAAGCAAACTACTTTGTTCGCGTTCATCCATACGACTGATATAAGCAGCTAATTCTGCAGGGATATTTTCTTTCAACATAACTCCTTTTTTTTTGTAAAGATATTTAATTTAAAAAATTGAAACAAATAGTGCAGAAAGGAATGCAGTTGAAGTTGAATATTGGAATTTTGCTGGTGTGTAAAGGCCATTAAGACGCTTTACTCCTCTTTCCTGCGCTGCTTTGCGCATGTCTTGTATGCTGAGATGGGTAATCATTTTTATTGCAATAGATGCTTCAAGGGAAGCAAGTACGAATAATTTTAGTTATTAAAGAGGCAAAACCGAAAGGCGACAAGATGCCTGCAATCAGAGGCTGAGCGTATCTTCGTATACCAAAGTCACTATCGCGACTCTTTGGGGTTTACTGGAACAAATGCTATGAAACAGGGTTATAGTACAGACGAGCCTCAGGAGAAAAGAGAAGGCTGCTACTCTTTTACATTTATTCCATTAGTTCGAGAGGCAAGCAAAGATTCTACTCTTGTCGGTTATATCATTAAAGTACATTCGTCAATTTCTGGAAGCAAAAAGTGGTACGGGATTCCTTTTGGAAATAACGATCTACTGAACAGGTGTTTTGGTGCCATCGAGTATCCTGGTCTGCCTATGATACATGCATTTTTTAAAGTTTATGCAACATTTGAAACTATGGAAGAAAAGGTATAGAAAATTATAAGTCAATCTATTTATTAAAATTTCACAGGATGAATATGTTTACTCAAAAATTATTCTTAATCCAAAAAAATCACCAATTGTTTGTCGATTGAGACTTTTTGGTCATTGCTTGATTTAATTGCCTCAACATTTCTGTAGCATTTCCTTTGACCTGCTGCTTTGAATAATTCCACCTTCTGTCTGTGCTACCTGGATACTGAGTTTCCATTGGATGATCGGAAAACCCAGGATATTTAAAAATGTAATCGGTTAGAACACATTTATATTTGTTATCCTTTAAAAATATTTTAATGGTTGTTTCAATTTGGCCATTTTCCTGTAAAGATCCTAACATGGTTATGTAATGTGTAAATGTATATTTCCCTATTATAATTCCACTTTCTTTATCATCCATTTGAATTACATTTTTTGAATTCGTAAATTTTTCAATACAAAACATTTTAGCTCTTGTATACAAATCCGATTTTGAAGTAGAATCAACCACTTCAATGTCCGTAAAAGCTATTCGACCAGTTGTTGTGTCAATTGGTAAAACAATTTGAGAAACTGCGTTTTTAGCAATTAGTAAAAAAAATACTAGGTTTTTCATTGCGACTCAGGATTTTAATTTGTCTTATCCAGCGTCTTCTTAAAAATAAAATAAACCGGAATTCCCACTAGCATGATGATGAGTCCGCGGAGGCAATTGGTGTTGTTGTTGATGAGCATGAAAAAGGCAACCAGCGCCGCCAATACAACATAGATGGCTGGAAGCACGGGATAACCAAAGGCCTTGTAAGGGCGTTCCATATCAGGGCGTTTTTTGCGCAGGATGAATAATCCTGAAACGGTGAGCACATAAAAGATCATCACTGCAAACATGACGTAGTCGAGCAGGTCGCCATAAGAGCCGCTGAAGCATAACAACGATGCCCAAATGCACTGGAATACGAGGGAGCGTGAAGGTGAGCCGTTCTTATTCAACTTCGCTGCAGGTCTGAAGAAAAGTTTATCGTTTGCCATCGCATAATATACGCGCGCGGCGGAGAAGATGCATCCATTGAGGCATCCAAAGGTGGAAACCATAATCATCGCTGCCATAAAATAGTTTCCGTTGCTGCCAAGGATGTTCTGCATCATCACAGTGCCGAGGCGTTTGTTATCTGCAGCCGCAATCTGGTCGATGCCGAGTACATAGATATAAGCAACGTTAGCAAGGATGTAAATTCCGATCACACTTGTAGTACCGATGAGCAATGAAAGCGGGAGGTTGCGCTTGGGATTGCGCACTTCGCCCGCAGTAAAGGTGATGTTGTTCCATGCATCTGCACTGAAGAGTGAACCGGTGAGTGCTGCACCAAAAATGGAAATAGTAGTCCAGCCGATTACTTCAGGAAATGCAGGAGAGAAATTCTGTGTATTGCCATGCCCGTGCATACCGAAATAAAGTCCGAGGATGACAAGCAATAAGAGCGCAAGCACTTTTATGATGGTGAAAATATTCTGAAGCCGCGCACCCGTTTTTACAGCCCGGAAATTGTACCATGTGAGCAGGACAATGACGGCAATGGCAAGTATTTGCTGGGTGGAGACATGGAAAGTTCCTATCGATAACACAAAATTATTCGGACTTATCTCCGGAATGAAAACGCCAGTAAAGAGCGCGAAAGCCATACCTACCGCAGCAATTGTTCCTGTCTGGATAACGCTGAAGAGCGTCCATCCATAAAGAAATCCAACCATTGGATTGTATGCTTCGCGGAGATAGACATACTGTCCCCCTGCTTTGGGCATCATCGCTGCAAGCTCGCCATAGCTCAATGCGCCGAGGATGGTAATCACACCTGTTACGACCCATGCCAGCAGCAACATACCCGGTGTTTCCACCTGCCTGGCAATGTCTGCACTCACAATAAAAATTCCGGAACCAATCATGGAACCCATGATGATGGCTGTGGAATCGAGGAGGGAAAGTTTTTTTTTGTCGTCCATAAGAATAAGGATGTAGTTGGCAGCGGAAGTAGGCAGTCAACAGCCTTCTGCGTTTGACAATTTGTATCCTTGCAAGGAAAGAAATTTTATACTTTCACCGGCATGACGAGAGCAGAATTGTTTGAACAGATAAAAAAGAAACATTCATACCTGTGTGTGGGACTGGATACTGACATTTCGAAGATCCCTAAGCACCTCTTAAAATCGAAAGATCCTGTATTTGAATTCAACAAACAGATCATTGATGCCACACACGAATATTGTGTCGCTTACAAACCGAATCTTGCTTTTTATGAATCACTTGGTCCGCGGGGATTGGAGAGCCTGGAGAAAACGGTAAAATATATTCCGAAAGAATGCTTTACGATCGCTGATGCAAAACGTGGAGATATCGGTAATACTTCTGCGATGTATGCAAAAACTTTTTTTGAATACTACGGATTTGATTCGGTGACCGTAGCTCCTTATATGGGAAAAGACTCAGTAACTCCGTTTCTTGAATTCAAAAATAAATGGGCGATCCTGCTGGCACTTACTTCGAATGAAGGATCGAGAGATTTTCAAATGACAGTCAGCAGTTCACAGTCAACAGTCGACAGCCAGCAACCTAAAACCCAAAGAAAATTATTTGAAGAAGTATTAAATAAATCAATGCATTGGGGTACCAAAGAAAATATGATGTATGTGGTTGGTGCAACACATCCTGGCATGTTCACAGAAATCAGAAAAATTATTCCAGAGCATTTTTTACTTGTTCCCGGAATCGGTGCCCAGGGCGGAAGCCTGGAAGAAGTTTCAAAAGCAGGGATGAATAAAGAGTGTGGACTGCTGGTGAATTCTTCGAGGCAGATTATATATGCTTCTACCGGAGAAGATTTTGCGGCTACTGCGGGAAAAGAAGCAAAGAAAACGCATGAAGAGATGAGCCGGTTTTTAAAGTAGAGTACCTGTCTATGGATGAAAAAATCGTTAAACACATAAGACACATAGATTCATAGGTCACTTATCAAAACCGGAACTTGTATTTCTCTGTGACCTATGTCATGAAAAACTTCCAACTTCCTTCGCAAATAAAATTCTGTTTATATCGGATTTAATCCTTCTTAAGTAACCGGAGATTTGCTCACGTGTCCCGCCTAATGCGAGGAGCATCAGCAAATGAACGAAGCATTCTTACATCACCTCTGGAAATTCAAACTCTTCAACAGGCATCAGCTCTCATCTACTGACGGAGAAGAAATTGAAATCTTAAAAGTCGGTCAGCACAATACAGATGCCGGCCCGGATTTTTTCAACGCGCAAATCAGGATTGGAAATACGACCTGGGCGGGGAATGTAGAGATTCACCAGAAGTCATCGGAATGGAACAAGCACCAACATACCAAAGACGCTGCCTATAATAATGTAGTCCTTCATGTGGTTTATGAACAAGATGAAGAAGTTTACACGAAAGAAAATACAAAGCTCATTTCACTTGAGCTGAAAGGCCGGTTCAATCCTGAGATTTTTCAGAATTACCTTGAGCTCGTAGAAAATAACCGATGGATCCCTTGCGAGGAACATATCAGCAAGGTGGACGACATCACAATTACAACATGGCTGGAACGAATGCTCATTGAACGGCTGGAAACCAAAACAGGTTTGATAGCCGAAGCACTGAAACAAAACAAAAATAATTGGGAAGAAACATTCTATCAGCAGCTGGCGAAAAATTTCGGCTTCAAGACGAATGCGCTTCCATTTGAAATGCTGGCGAAATCGTTGCCGATGGCAGTTTTGACGAAGCATAAAACCAACCTTTTCCAGGTGGAAGCCTTGCTGTTCGGGCAGTCAGGCTTGCTCAAAAAAGATTTCAAAGACGAAGATCCCGTGGAACTGAAAAAGGAATATGATTTCCTCCGCAAAAAATTCTCACTCACCCCGATGGAATCTTCTCAATGGAAATTTTTGCGGCTGCGCCCATCCAACTTTCCTACAATCCGAATCGAACAGTTTGCTCAACTCATCCATAAAAGCACTCACCTGTTTTCAAAAATACTGGAAACAGAAACGATTGCTGAGTTGAAAACCTACTTCAGCGTTCCGGTTTCAGAATACTGGAAGTCGCATTATATTTTCGACAGGCCTTCCCCTGTGAGAGAAAAAACACTTGGGGAAGATGCAGCCATGAACATCCTTATTAATACTGTTGTCCCGTTTGTATTTGCATACGGGAGGCATCGCAATGAACACGGTTTCCAGGAAAGGGCTATGAAATTCCTGGAAGAACTTGCCCCGGAAAAAAACGCAATCATTGCCAACTGGAACCAATCCGGTATAACCTCTACCAATGCCGGCCGTACACAGGCATTACTTCAGCTGAAAAACGAGTATTGTGACAAAAAAAAATGCTTATTTTGCAGTGTCGGAAATAAGATCATCAATGAACCTTATAGAAACCATCAAAGATTTTTTTGAAAGACAGGCTTTTGGCGTTTGTACAACTATTGGTGAACGCATGCAAATGCGGTCTTCTGTGATCCGCTTGTTTTTTATTTATGCTTCGTTCCTGACTATTGGCTCTCCTATTATTATCTATATGATTCTTGCTTTCTGGATCAAGATGAAGAGTTATGTAAAGAGCCGTAGAACGAGCGTGTGGGATATGTGAAATCCAATGTGCAAATGCGCCAATGTGCAAATGTGAAAATGTAAGAATGCGCAGATCTGCACGCATGAGCAATAATTCTAATATTCTAAACTGAATAATTCAGAACAGGAATCTGGTTTATTGTATCTACTTTTCCATCGGAAACAAAACCGATGAATTCAATTCGCAATTTTAAAACTAACTTCCATTATTTCAGGAAGATTTACATCGCAGTGGCCTTTATTATTTTCGTGCTGCTGGCGGGAGTAATCGGTTACATGTGGATTGAGGACTATTCCCTCCTGGACGCCATTTTCATGACGGTGATCACCATCGCCACTGTCGGTTACCAGGAAGTACATAACCTGGACGCTGCCGGCAAAATATTTACCTCCTCACTCATTATTGTCAGCATCGGTACTTTCGCCTTTGCCATTTCAGTGATTACCCGATATGTTCTCGAAGGTGAATTTCAATTGTATTTTAAACATTATAAGGTGAATAAAGAAATCCAGAAACTCCAGAACCATGTCATCATTTGTGGCTACGGCCGCAACGGGAAACAGGCATGTGACCAGCTCCGCTCGCAAAATGAGGCCTATGTTGCCATTGAGATGCGGCATGAGAACATAGAGCAGATGCGGGATTCCGGTACTGTTCTTTTTGTAGAAGGTGATGCTACGAACGATGAAGTCCTCATTGAAGCCGGAATTGAAAGAGCGAAAGCATTGATTACAGCGCTCCAAAATGACGCATCCAATGTATTTGTTGTGTTGACTGCAAGGGGCTTAAATCCCAACTTGAAAATTATCAGCCGTGCATCTGATGAATCGTCAGAGATGAAATTGAAGCGTGCAGGTGCCGACAATGTTATTATGCCTGATAAAATCGGCGGAACACACATGGCTGCGCTTGTCGTGAAACCAGACGTGCTCGAATTCCTCGACTACATCACTGAACGTGTCAATATCAAACTGGAGGAAATTTTGTTCAGTAACCTGCCTGATCACATGAAAAATAAAAGTATCCGTGAACTTGAAGTGCGCAACAAGACCGGTGCTAACATTATCGGCATCAAAACACTCAATGGCGATTATATGATCAACCCGACACCCGACACAGTGATGGAACCCGGTGCAAAATTATTTGTCCTGGGAACTGCGGAACAGGTGCAGAAATTTAAAGAGATCCTGAGATAATTATCAGCCTTTGAAAACATGAAAACAATTTTAATTACCGGAAGCAACGGGTTAACGGGTCAAAAAATAATCTACGCTTTGCGCGGAAGAAAAGATATCCGGTGCATTGCTACCTCCAAAGGGGAGAATAGAACCCACGCAAGAGACGGTTACGAATACGAATCGCTTGACATCACCAATGCCGATGAAGTAGATCATTTGTTTTCAAAGTATAAACCGGATACTTTAATCAATACTGCAGCGATGACGAATGTGGATGCCTGTGAAATTCACAAAGACGACTGCAGGAAAATGAATGTAGATGCAGTTGCTTATCTCATTGCCGCTTGCAGAAAACACAACACACATTTCATCCACCTTTCCACCGATTTTGTTTTTGATGGCATGAAAGGAAGTCCATATGCAGAAACCGATGAACCGAACCCTGAGAGTTTTTACGCTGCGTCTAAATACGATGGCGAATTGTTGGTTCAAAAGAGCAACCTGAAATGGGCCATCCTGCGCACCATTATTATTTATGGTGTGGTGGATGATAACAAGCGTTCGAACCTCGTGCTGTGGACCAAAAATTCACTGGAGAAAAAACAAACGATCAACGTCATCACCGATCAATTTCGTGCGCCTACACTTGCAGAAGACCTGGCTCACGCCTGTGTCCAGGCAGCATTGACAGGAGCTACGGGCATATACCATGTTTCCGGGGATGAAACGAAAAGCATCCTGGATTGGG